>NZ_JBWBEW010000014.1:0-132009 GCF_056148915.1 Microvirga sp. jy35
CGCCCAGGAGCTGTCGCGCCACTCCAGCGACCTCGCCCACGAAGTCGCCAACTTCCTCACAAACGTCAAAGCCGCTTGAAGCACCTGCATCCTCATGAAGAGCAGAAAGACCCGGCAACGATTAGCCGGGTCTTTTTTCTTTGCCGCCACGCTGAAACAAGCGTCCGCTGAGTGCTTTACTAGTCATGACGGGTCGTGATCCAAACCTGGAAGTACCCGTCACGGAAAACGGATTGGCATGACGTTCTGAGTGGGTTCTTCACGGACGCTGATCCCGCAAACTGATGAGCCGGGCACCCGCCCCGGACTGAACGGATGGAGGCTCACATAGCGATTTCGCCTGGGCTGAATGCTCCCTCCACGATCATGCGTTGAGCGTCGAGGCATTCTTCAGCTCGACATTCTGGAAGAATTGACCGGTTTAGCCGGATGAACGTCGATGACGTGTGACCTCGAGTCACCGCGGGCCCTTCCCCACACGGAGGGGCCCGTTCTGTTGGGGCGCCGGAAAAAAACGAAAGGCGCCCGAAGGCGCCTTGCCGATGAAGATTCCTCGTGAAGGAATTGGAGCGGGCGAAGGGATTCGAACCCTCGACCCCAACCTTGGCAAGGTTGTGCTCTACCCCTGAGCTACACCCGCACGCTCCGTCTCAAATCCAGCAGGATGGTGGAGCCAGGCGGGATCGAACCGCCGACCTCTTGCATGCCATGCAAGCGCTCTCCCAGCTGAGCTATGGCCCCCTGCCATTCCTTCCCCATCTCCCGGCGGCGGTAACCGCCAAGGATGGGAATGGTGCCGCAAGAGGGATTCGAACCCCCGACCCCCTCATTACGAATGAGGTGCTCTACCAGCTGAGCTATTGCGGCATCGCAAATGTTGCGATCCGAGAGGCCGCCCTCTTACCCCCTCCCCCGCCGGTTGGCAAGGCGGGAAAGGCGGGAAAGGTCCTACCAGACCGAAAAAACGCTGCGGCGCGCGGCCGCCTCTTCCTTCGGCTTCGGCACGTCCGGAGGCGTGACCGGGAAGACCACGGGTCCCGGAGGCGGCAGGGGCGTTTCCTCCTTCACAGGCTCCGCGGCACTCAGGGCGGCTTTCAGCTCGCTCTTCAGAACATCGTCTTCCGGCTCTTGGAGCCGCTCATCCGATGCCACAGGTTCCGGGGCCGGTTCGGGTGCGGCCACCGGTTCAGGCGCGGCCACAGCCGGCAGCGGCTTCGGCTCGTCGTCGAGATCCGCCGTCACGTCGTCGTGCAGGGTGAGTTCGGGGGCGACCAGCACATCCGGCGGTGCCTGCCAGACGAAGGCGTCGAGGCGGCCGGTGACAGGCGAGATCGGCAGCCAGTGATCGGACACGACCCCGTCGGCGATCCAGGCCGGGTCCCGCGGCGCGCGGGTGGCGCGGGCGAGCCATTCGCGGCCCCTGCCCGTGGAGCCGTGCTCCGCCTGCTCCAGGTCGGACATCAGCAGGCAGACACGCATGCTCGGCCGGTCCTGCAGCAGCGGCGCCAACGCGTCGCGGGCGCGGGCGAACTCGCGCGCCTCGAGGGCCGCGCGGGCCACCGCCAGCCGCCCCTCGGGTGCGCCGCCGGAAAGCCGCATGAGGGTCTCGGCCCGCTTGAGCCGGTCGAGGCCGGAATCGCCCGGGCGCAGGTTGAGATAGACATCCGCCAAATTCGGATGGGGCAGGCTGCGCCAGGCCGCCTCCACCACCTTGGCGGCCCTGCGCAGATCGCCCTTGCGCGACAGGAGGCGACCGGCCATGGCCGCTGCCGGCACGAGATGGGGCGCGAGCCTCACCGCATCCTGGGCGCTTCTCAGGGCACCATCGGGATCATGGTCCACCCGCTCCAGGGCATCGGCCGTGAGGAGAACGGCCCGGTGGCGCTTGGCCGTGGCCTTGTTCAGGAGACCGAGGGACGCGCGCCGCTCGACGGCCTCCAGGGCCCCGCGCCAGTCGTGATCGGCACAGCGCGCCTCGAGAACCGCGTCGCTCGCCCAGGCGGCGGCAGGCGCCAGACGGACGGCTTCAGAAGCGTATTGCTGAGCAGACCCCACGTCGCCCCGGCGCCGGGCCTCGACGAAGAGGCCGCGCAGGCCGAGCACGCGGGTCTCGTCCTCCTCCATCATCTGGGTGAAGGCAGCCTCTGCCGCCTCGCGGTTGCCGGAGACCTGGGCCGCCTGGGCCTTGAGCAGGAGTGTCAGGGGCTCGCGGCCGAGCAGCCGCTCAGCCTCGTTGGCGTAGCGGCGGGCCGCAATGGTGTCGCCCGCCCCCACCGCCACCATGCCGCGGGAGATGGCCTGGTAGCCGCGGGAGCGGCGGCGCGCCCGCGACGCGAAGGTCAGGCGCGAGGGCAGATGCAGGATTCCGGACACCAGAGACCAGAGCAGCGCCAGGAAGAGCGCGAGGCCGGTGAGCGCGATGGCCGCCACCGCTACCGACATCTGGATCTCATAGCCCGCAAAGGTGATCAGAACCGTGCCCGGCCGGTCCGCAAGCCAGACGGCCCCGAAGGCCGCGACGCAGAGAAGACCGATGAAGACGAGAGCGCGCCACATGCTGGGCTGATCCTTTTATTGCGTGGTCCGGTTGAGGGTGGCGAGGGCATCCGTGCTGATGGCTTGAGCCGCCCGATGGGCTCCGGCGACGGCCTTGACCTGCTGACCCCACTCGCCGGAGCGCAGCGGCTCCGGCAGGGCATCCCAGGCTGCCGCCGCCTCCACCACGTCGCCGCGCTCCAGGGCCTGCCGGATGCGGGTGACGAGAGCAGGAACGCCGCTGCCGCCCGGTTCGTTCACGGGCCGGACCGTCACCACCCGGTCGGCCATGCGCAGGATGCGGTCGGTCCAGCCTTCGGCCGGGCCGCGGCTCTCGCGCAGGATCGCCGTCTCCACCGGCTCGAAGCTCTGGGCCAGCTCGGCTGGGGTCGGGGCGCCTTCCTGGGCGAAAGGCTCGAGGGGCGCCACCCGGGCAGGGTCGGTGCCGGCCTTCCTCACCCCGTCGAGCACTTCCGCGTAGGGCGTGCCGCTCTGCAGGGCATCGTTCAGGCGCCCGGCCAGCACGACACGGGTGCCGGTCTGGCTTGCCGTCGCGGCCGTCCTGGTGTTCTCGGCGGCCTGCTGGGACACGGCCGCAAGGCGCTGCTCCTGCTCGCTGAGCCGACGGTCCGCGTCGGCAAAGCGCCGGCTGCTCTCCGCCAGCTGGCGGTCGAGATCGGTCAGGCGACGGTCGGTGTCCTGGAACCGCTGCTCGCGCTCGCTGACGCGGCGATCGAGATCCGCCAGACGTCGGTCGAGCTCCTGCGTGGCGTTCGTCGTGTTCGCGGCATTCTGCGCATTCGCCCGCACCTGCTCGTCCAGCGCCCCGAGGCGGCTGGAGAGATCGGCGAGCGCCGCCTCGTTCTGAGGAGACGTCTGAGCGGGAGCGGCCTCCGGCACGGGGCGGTTCAGCGCCTCCTGCGCCCGGGACGCCGCCTGCTCGGCCGTGCCCTGGATCGCCTGGAGCCGCTGGTCGAGTTCGCCTCTGGCGGTCTCAAGGGCCTGGAGGCGGCCATCCAGAGCCGCCGCGTCGCCCTGGGGCTGGCCTGCGGGGGCCGCCGGCTGCTGACGCAGCGCATTCACGCGCTGCTCGAGCTGGGCGATGCGCGGATCGTCCTGGGCGGGCGATGCTGCCTGCCAGGTCTGCAATCCATACACGAGACCTGCGCCGACGAGGCCGCCGAGGAGACCCGAACCGATCAGGGCCCCGGCGGAGCTGCGCCGCTCGGGAGCGGGCGGCGGGGGCATGGCGTCCGCACGCCTTTCGGAGCTGGAAGTCTCCTGGAAGGAGGTGCCGCTTGAGCTGGCATCCTGCCCTGCCATTTGCTCGAGGGAGGCCTGGGACGGGAGCGTATCTGTGCCCGAGCCCGAATCGAGACTGGCCTCCGGAGACGCCACCACATCCTCGGCCGGGGGCTCGCTGCCGCTGGCGATGGTCTCGTCGGGCTGCGCGCCAGGCAGGATGTCGGCCGAGGCGGTCTCCGCCACGCGCGCCTCCTCGCCGATGGTCTCCTGCCCAAGGGTCTCCTGCCCAAGGGTGTCTCGACCAAGGGCCTCCTCACCGAAGGTCTCCTGAATAGAGGGCTCCTGGGCAGCAGATCCGGGATGGGCCCGGACGGTGCCGTCGTCGATCACGGTCGCCTTCAGGTCGATGGTGGCCGGCTCGCGCGAGGGCTTCTTGCGGGAGGATTTCGAGCGTCGGGGATCAGATGAATCGGTCACGGGTCACTCTTGCAGGGTCGCCGTCAGGCGAGGTCTTCAAAAGGGCAGTGTGATAGGCAATTGAGGCAAGCTTGGGCGCAGGCTTTCGTTCCCTCAAGAGCCGGTGATCGTCCAGAACGGCGGGCCCATGGGACCATGATCCTCTCCTTGCGACAAAGATCCCTTTGACGGGATCGTAACCGATGGGGCCTCCAGGGTCATGGAAGCCTGTCGAGACACTGGAGCAGCGCGTCTTCCGACGGCTCCTCCGCCACGAGGGTCGCGGCGCCTGCCGATCTCAGGGGCGCAGCCACGTCGGCCGAGAGGCAGAGATGGGGAACGCCCAGGAGGCTCGATGCCAGCCCCGCGTCCCCCGCCAGCCGGACGACGAGATCCGCGCTCCTCCGGGAATAATGGAGCGCGGCGGCGATTTGGCCAGTGCGCAAGGCCTCGACGGCGCTGTCCGGCAGCCTCTCGACAGCCTCGGCCTCATAGGCTTCCCATTGCAGCACGGTGAACCCGGCAGCGCGCAGGGACGCCGCCGGCTCCTCATTGTGGTGGCGCGCCGTCACGTGGAGCAGGGCCAGGCCGGAGGGCAGGGTTTCGCGAATCAGCCGCGACAGGGAAACCGCATCGCCCCCGGCCACGGCGATGTCGGCAAAGCCTGCCGCGCTCACCCCTTCGGCCGTGCGATCGCCGACCGCGAAGACGGGCTTGGCCCGGTCGAGGGAGGCCAGGGAATCCTGCGCATGGACGCTGGTGACGATCAGGGCGTCGTAGGACCCGGTCGGCGCCGGGTCGCCCGTCGGCACGATCCGGGTCACGGGCGCAACGCACGCGTCATGCCCGCGGGCGGCGAGCTTTTCCGCCGTGCGCGCGGCATCGTGGGCCGAGCGGGTGACGAGGACCCGCATCAGGCTTTGAGGAAATCGGTCGGCATGAGCGCGCGCAGCTCAGCTCCGGCCTCGCGCCCGAGGGCCACCGCATCGCCCGGCGAGCCGCGGCGCACGGCCTCCAGGCTCTCGGACCCGTCCGGGCGCAGCACGAGGCCGCGGAATTCGAGCTCGCCCCCGACGAGCCGCGCATGGCCCGCGATGGGCGTGCGGCAGGAGCCGTCGAGGATGGTGAGAAAGGCCCGCTCGGCCGCGAGCGCCTGGCCGGTCGGGGCATCGAGGATGGGTTGAAGCACGTCCCGCACCCGCTCGTCCTCGGCCCGGATCGCGATGGCGATGGCGCCCTGGCCCACGGCCGGCAGGAAGTCGTCCGTTTCCAGCGTGGTGGTCACGTGGTCGGTCAGCCCGAGGCGGCGCAGGCCCGCCATGGCAAGCAGCGTCGCATCGACCTCGCCCCGTTCGAGCTTGGCGAGCCGCGTCTGCACGTTGCCGCGCAGGAGCGTAACCTGGAGATCGGGCCGCAGGCGCCGGATCTGCGCCTGGCGCCTGAGCGACGCCGAGCCCACGACTGCCCCCTGCGGCAGGTCCGCGATGCTCTTGAAGCGGTGGCTGATGAAGGCGTCGCGCACGTCCTCGCGCGGCAGGAAGCCCGCGATCGCGATGCCCTCCGGCAGGGTGGTCGGCAGGTCCTTGGCGGAATGGACCGCCAGATCGATGGAGCCTTCGAGCAGCGCGATGTCGAGCTCCTTGGTGAAGAGCCCCTTGCCGCCGGCCTCCGACAGGGGCCGATCCTGAATGGCATCGCCCGTGGTCTTGATGACCGACAGGGGCAGGTGCTCCACGGTCCAGCCAGCCCCGGTCGAACCATGAGCGGCGACCAGCCTGTCTTGCGTCTCGTGGGCCTGAGCCAGCGCCAGCGGGCTGCCTCGCGTACCGATGACCAGGGTGGGTGAAGCGGCCATTCCGGTTCTGCTCTCCTGAAGAATGATTTCGGCGTTTGATCTTGTGCGGCGCGGCGGACTATAGGGGGAGGAGCGCCGGGCCGGAAGTCCGGACAACACCTAAAATCGGGCAGCCACCGATCATGCGCATTCTAGGCATCGAGACCACCTGCGACGAGACCGCGGCCGCCGTGGTAGGACTGGGCTTCGACGGACGGGGCGAGATCCTCTCCAACGAGGTGCTGAGCCAGATCGCCGAGCACGCCCGCTATGGCGGCGTGGTGCCGGAGATCGCGGCGCGCGCCCACGTGGAAGTGATCGACCGCCTCATCGCCCGCGCCCTGAAGAACGCGAACTGCTCGGTCAAGGACATCGACGGTATCGCCGTGGCGGCGGGCCCCGGCCTCATCGGCGGCGTGCTCGTGGGGCTCACCACGGCAAAAGCCATCGCGCTCGTGACCCGCAAGCCCCTGATGGCGGTGAACCATCTGGAGGCCCATGCGCTCACCGCGCGGCTCACCGACGGGATCGGTTTCCCGTATCTGCTGCTGCTGGCCTCCGGCGGCCACACCCAGCTCGTGGCGGTGCGCGGCGTCGGCGACTACGTGCGGCTCGGCACCACCATCGACGACGCCATCGGCGAGGCCTTCGACAAGGTCGCCAAGATGCTGGGGCTGGGCTATCCCGGCGGCCCGCATGTGGAGCGCGAGGCCGCGAAGGGGAACCCGGAGCGCTTCGCCTTCCCGCGTCCCATGCAGGGCCGGAAGGAGCCGAATTTCTCGCTCTCCGGCCTCAAGACGGCTGTCAGGATCGAGGCGGAGAAGATCGCGCCGCTGACCGCCAGCGACATCGCGGATCTCTGCGCCAGCTTCCAGGCCGCCATCGTCGACTTGGTGGTCGACCGCACCCGCGTGGGGCTGCGCGCCTTCCGGGAGATCGCCGGCCATCCGGCGGCCCTCGTGGTGGCCGGCGGTGTCGCGGCCAACCAGGGCATGCGCCAGGGGCTGCAGCGGCTCGCGGTCGAAGCCGGCCTCAAGCTCGTGGCGCCGCCGCTCCATCTGTGCGGCGACAACGGCGCGATGATCGCCTGGGCCGGTCTCGAGCGCATGCGCCTCGGCCTCATCGACGACATCGGCGCCCCGGCCCGCGCCCGCTGGCCGCTGGACACCAGCCGCGACGAGGCGGGAGCGAAGGCGTGACCGACATGGTCGTTCGAGGGGGCTGTGTGACTAACATCAGGCACCTTCTCCCTCCCCACAAGGGGGAGGAGAGCTCGGAATCCGGCAGTCCATGACCATACCGACTCAAACCATCGGCATCGCCGGAGCCGGCGCCTGGGGCACGGCGCTCGCCAATGCGGCGGCCAATGCGGGCAACGACGTGGTGCTCTGGATGCGCTCGCCCGAGCAGGCAGCGACGCTCGCGGCGACGCGCACCAACGAGCGCTGCCTGCCGGGCGTAAAACTCCACGAGCGCATCCGCCCGACCCCCGAACTCAACGATCTGGCCTCAACCCGCGCGGTTCTTCTCGTCACGCCTGCGCAGACGACGCGGGAAATGAGCACGGCCCTTGCTTCCGTTCTGCCCGTGGCAGCGCCGCTGGTGCTCTGCGCCAAGGGCATCGAGCGCGGGAGCGGGGCTTTTCTCTGCGACGTGGTCGCGGAGGAGCGCCCCGGCGCGCCCGTCGCGGTGCTGTCGGGCCCGAGCTTCGCCCATGACGTGGCCCGCGGCCTGCCCACCGCCGTGACGCTGGCCTGCCGCGACGGGGCTCTGGCCGAGGATCTCGCCAATGCCCTCTCCGGCCCGACCTTGCGCGTCTATCACCGAGGCGACGTGCGCGGCGTCGAGATCGGCGGCGCGGCCAAGAACGTGCTGGCCATCGCCTGCGGGGCGGTGGCGGGCAAGGGCCTCGGCGAGAGCGCTAAGGCGGCGCTGATCGCCCGCGGCTTCGCGGAACTCCTGCGCTTCGCCCGCGCCTATGGCGGAGAGCCCGAGACCCTCATGGGCCTCTCCGGCCTCGGCGACCTGGTACTCACCTGCTCCACGGCGCAGTCGCGCAACTTCGCCTTCGGCCAGCGCCTCGGCCAGGGCCTGAGCGTCGAAGAAGCCTCCGGGGGCAAGCTGGTCGAGGGCGCAGCCACCGCGAGCGCCCTGGTGGCGCTGGCGCGGGCGAAAGGCATCGACATGCCCATCGCCGAGGCGGTCGAGCAGATCCTGTCCGGCGCATGGAATCTCGATCAGGCGGTCGATGCGCTCATGAACCGTCCGGTCAAATCCGAGTATTGAAGCAAAGAAGAAGGCGGGACCCGGAGCATTCGTGCTTCGAAGGTCTCGCGGCATCCATGAAGGGGTAAGCACCATGGCCCGCTGGCTCTACAAGTCCGAACCCTCCGTCTGGTCCTGGGAGGCTCAAGTCGCGGAAGGCGACAAGGGCACCCATTGGAACGGCGTTCGTAATCATGTGGCCAAGCAGAACCTGATGGCCATGAGACTAGGCGAGCAGGGCTTCTTCTATCATTCCAACGAGGGCAAGGCGGTTGTGGGCATCGTCGAGGTGATCCGGGAATACTACCCCGATCACACGGACGAGACGGGCAGGTTCGGCATGGTCGACATCAAGGCCGTGAAGGCTCTCCCGAAACCCGTGACTCTGGACGATATCAAGAAGCAGCCCGGCCTCGAAAAGATGATCCTCGTCAACAATTCCCGCCTCTCGGTGCAGCCGGTGACGGACGCGGAATGGGCGATCGTCTGTAAGATGGGCGGGTTGTAGGAAGTCACGGCAGGCGATGCCACGCCTGCAGCGATGTTGGAATAAAGGGCTGAGACGCCATGAAGGTCACCGTCTGTCAGATCGACTGCCGCCCGGATCGCCTGGACGAGGCGCTGAAGGGCCTTGCCGCGCATGTGGAAAAGGAGGCGTCGGATTTCCTGCTGGTGCCGGAGATGTGCTTCGGCGAATGGCTGGCGGCCGACCCTGAGCCGGATGCGGGCCAATGGCAGAAGGCGGTGGCCGCGCATGACGCGCGCATCGCGCGCATGTCCGCCTTGAATGCCAAAGCCGTCATGGGCACGCGGCCCATCGTGTTGCCCCACGGCAGCCGGCGCAACGAGGCCTATGTCTGGACGGAAGGAACGGGCGCCGTGCCCGTGCATCAGAAATACTACCTTCCCGACGAGGAGGGCTATTACGAGCATACCTGGTACGAGCGCGGACCGGGCACCTTCGACATCGCGCGGGCGCTGGGCATGCGCATCGGCGTGCAGATCTGCACCGAGATGTGGTTTTTCGAATGGGCGCGCCGTTACGCGGCGAGCCGCGCCGATCTCCTGTGCGTTCCGCGGGCGACCCCGCACGGGTCCACCCGCAAGTGGCTGGCCGGCGGCCAGGCGGCGGCGGTCTGCTCGGGCGCCTATTGCCTGTCGTCGAACCTCTGGGCGCCGAAAGGCTACAAGGCCAATTGCGGCGGGCTCGGCTGGGTGGTGGATCCGGAGGGCAACGTGCTGGCCGAGACGACTCCGGAGGCCCCCTACGCCACCGTGGAGATTGACCTGGCCTTCGCCCGGTCCAGCAAGACGACCTACCCGCGCTACGTGCCCGAATGAGGCCCAGCGGGGCAGTGAGCGTTGTTGGCCCAGCCATGCGGCTGCCATACGTTTCAAAGCACTGGTTAAGTTTGAATGTCGTGGAAGGCCGCTTATGGAACAGGGTTAGGGCATGGCTCAGCCCTCCTCGCCATCCTACAGCATCTGGGCTAAGCTGATCGCCAGCTCCAACGCTCCCCAGGAAAAGTTCATGCCAGCCGCCGCTCTGATCCGGAAGCTTGAGCAGTTCGACCGCCTCTCAGATGCGGAGCGCCAGCTCCTGGAGCAGGCTACCGTCCGGCAAAAGGCCATGGCCAAGGGTGAGGACCTGGTGCGGGAGGGGGACCGTCCCTCGGAGAGCCTCTTCCTCATTACGGGCTTTGCTGCCCGCTACAACCTCCTGCGCAAGGGCAAGCGCCAGATCACAGCCCTGCACGTGCCCGGCGACTTCGTCGACCTCCACAGCTTCCTGGTGAAGAGGATGGATCACGGTGTCATGGCCATTACAGCCTGCACGGTGGGTGTGGTGCCTCACGATGCGCTGCGCTCCATCTCGGAGACCCAGCCTCACCTGATCCGTCTGCTGAGCGTGAATATTGCCGTCGATGCGGCCATCCATCGCCAGTGGATCGTCTCCATCGGGCGCCAGTCAGCCTTGGAGCATACCGCCCACCTGTTCTGCGAGATGTTTCTCCGTCTTCAGGCGATCGGGCTTACGGAAGGTTACAGCTTCAAGCTCCCTCTGACCCAAGCTGAGCTGGGTGACACCCTTGGGCTCTCGACGGTTCACGTCAACCGGATCATCCAGGAGCTGCGGGCAGAAGGCCTGATCACATGGCGTGGGGAAACGGTACTCATCACGGACTGGCCGCGCCTGCAACAGATTGCCGAGTTCGACCCGACGTTCCTGAGCCTGGACCGTGAGCCGCGCTAGCAGGAGCGACAACCTCGGCAATTCCCGGACTGAAGGCAGAACAAACCAATCCCCGTCGAGTTTGTAATCATCAGATAACGGGAGAAAGCAGTGCCCCGGTTCTATTTCGACATTCGGGAAGGCGCGCGCTTCATCCCTGATGAAACAGGCTTGGAATTCGACAGCCTCGATGCCGCCGAACGGGAGGCTGCGAGCGCTGCGGCCGAGATCGGACGGGATCGGCTGCCGAAGGGTGATGCCCGTGCAATCACGGTTGAGCTGAAGAACGAGCACCGCCACCGGGTGCTGACCGTCACGGCTTCCATGGAGATCCATCGGGTTGACCCGGAGCCAGCCCCGCCGGCGTGAGAGGACGGTCCGCGAATTGCGCGTAAACCCTTTTTTGGAACCGGATAGAGCTGCATGTGAGCATATTCGGTAAATTCTCGCACTGAGGCTCGGCGCAGCCGAAGGTGGCGGAGCCATCGCAGAGGAAGGGAGTCCATAGCGCTGAGGGTAAGCATGGATCCCCTTCCCGCCCCTGCGGACCGCTGGGGATGACGGTGGAGAGTGAATTGGGGTGCAGAGCTTCGCTCGCCCGTCCATGCCCCAAAAGGAGCAAAGACCAAAGTCCGATTTCAGGCCGCTTGCCCGACCCCTCTCTCTTTCCGTAAATCTAGCGCTAAATTCATCCCGCAAGCGTCTGGGAGAAGCGCCATGGAAGAGAAGATCTACGACGTGCCGTCCGAGTGGACCCACCGCGCCTATCTGGACGACGCGGGCTACCGGGCCAAGTACGAGGCTTCGGTCAAGGACCCGGAGGCCTTCTGGGCTCAAGAAGCCAAGCGCATCCACTGGTTCAAGGCGCCCACCCGGATCAAGAACACCAATTTCGGCCCCGAGAACGTGTCGATCCGCTGGTTCGAGGACGGCGTGACCAACGTGGCCTATAACTGCGTCGACCGGCATCTCCACACCCGCGGCGATCAGGTCGCCATCATCTGGGAGGGCGACGACCCGTCGGAGTCGAAGAAGATCACCTACCGCGAGCTCTCCGCGGAAGTGAACCGCATGGCCAACATCATGCGCAACCGCGGCGTCGCCAAGGGCGACCGCGTCACGATCTACATGCCGATGATTCCGGAAGCCGCCTATGCCATGCTGGCCTGCGCGCGGTTAGGAGCCATCCACTCCGTGGTGTTCGGCGGCTTCTCGCCGGATTCGCTGGCAAGCCGCATCCAGGACGCCAAGTCCGCCTTCATCGTCACGGCCGACGAGGGCCTGCGCGGCGGCCGCAAGGTTCCGCTGAAGGTGAACGTGGATGCGGCCCTCGAGCGCGTCGGCGCCGGCGTGGTCGACCACGTGCTGGTGGTGCGCCGCACGGGCTCGGCCGTCAATATGCTGCCGGGCCGCGACGTCTATTACGACGAAGCCGCAAGCATGGTGTCCGACGAGTGTCCCTACGAGGAGATGAACGCGGAGGATCCGCTGTTCATCCTCTATACCTCAGGCTCGACCGGCACCCCGAAGGGCGTGCTGCACACCACGGGCGGCTATCTCGTCCATGCGGCGATGACGCACCAATACGTGTTCGACTACCACGACGGCGACATCTACTGGTGCACGGCGGATGTGGGCTGGGTCACGGGCCATTCCTACATTCTCTACGGGCCGCTGGCGAACGGCGCCACGACGCTGATGTTCGAGGGCGTGCCCACCTATCCGTCGATCTCCCGCTTCTGGGAGGTGATCGACAAGCACCAGGTCAACATCTTCTACACCGCGCCGACCGCGATCCGCTCCCTCATGCAGGCGGGCGAGGAGCCGGTGAAGAAGACCGCGCGCAAGTCGCTTCGCCTGCTCGGCTCCGTGGGCGAGCCGATCAACCCGGAAGCCTGGGAATGGTACCATCGCGTGGTCGGCGACAGCCGCTGCCCCATCGTCGACACCTGGTGGCAGACGGAGACCGGCGGCATCCTGATCACGCCGCTGCCCGGCGCCACCAAGCTCAAGCCCGGCTCCGCCACCCGTCCGTTCTTCGGCGTGCAGCCGCAGGTGGTGGACGCGGAAGGAAAGGTGCTGGAGGGTGCGGCGGAGGGCAATCTGGTGATCGCCGATTCGTGGCCCGGCCAGATGCGCACGGTCTACGGCGACCACGAGCGCTTCGTGCAGACCTACTTCTCCACCTATCCCGGAAAGTACTTCACCGGCGACGGCTGTAGGCGGGATGCGGACGGCTATTACTGGATCACCGGCCGCGTGGACGACGTGATCAACGTGTCCGGCCACCGCATGGGCACGGCGGAGGTCGAGTCCGCCCTCGTCGCCCATCCGAAGGTGTCGGAAGCGGCCGTGGTGGGCTATCCGCACGACATCAAGGGCCAGGGCATCTACGCCTACGTGACCCTGATGGCGGGCGAGCAGCCCTCGGAAGAGCTGCGCAAGGAGCTGGTGGCCTGGGTGCGCAAGGAAATCGGCCCCATCGCGTCCCCCGACCTGATCCAGTTCGCCCCGGGCCTGCCCAAGACGCGCTCAGGAAAAATCATGCGCCGCATCCTGCGCAAGATCGCCGAGGACGAGTTCGGCTCGCTCGGCGACACCTCGACGCTCGCCGATCCCGGCGTGGTCGACGACCTGATCACCAACCGCCAGAACAAGCGCACGCAGGCGGCGTGATCAAAACCTGAGACCTGTTCCAACACTCCTCGTCATGGCCGGGCTCGTCCCGGCCATCCACGTCTTGAGAACCACTGCGTTGCAAAGACGTGGATCCCCTTCCCTCGCTGACGCTCGCCGGGGATGACCAAGCGCGGTTCTCGGGAACCACGGAACCGTAGCCTTATCTTTCGCGTCTCACCCTCAGCTTATCCGTAGGAGGGTTCGACACATGCGCATCCTTGCCTTCGCCGCCATCATCGGCATCGCCTTCGCCAGTCATGCCGCATCCGCCCGCGAGGTCGTGCCATTTCAGGCCGGCGTGTCGCCCGGCACCATCGTGATCAGGACGGGCGAGCGGCGGCTCTATTACGTGCGCGGCGACGGGACGGCCCTGCGCTATCGCGTGGCCGTGGGCAAGCCCGGCAAGCAATGGTTCGGCGAGGCGCAGATCGACGGCAAGTATGTGAGGCCCGCCTGGTCGCCTCCGGCGGAGGTGAAGCGCGACAACCCGCGCCTGCCCGACGTGATCCCCGGCGGCGCGCCGAACAACCCCATGGGCGCACGGGCGCTCACCCTCAACCTCGACGAATACGCCATCCACGGCACCAACCGCCCTGGCTCCATTGGCACCTATGCGTCCTACGGCTGCATCCGCATGCTCAACGAGGACATCGTGCATCTCTACGATCAAGTGGATGTGGGCACGCGGGTGGTGGTAACCCCCTGAGCCTGGGCCCCTGAGCAGCCTCCCTACTCCAGATGGTTGACAAGATACAATGTATCTCATAAAGATATCTTTATGTCTTTATGAGAGCACCCATGCAGATTGATTTTCTCGACTTGAGCCTTTTTACCCTCGCCGCACTCGTCCTGTTGGGCTCCCCTGGTCCAGCCATTGCAGCCCTGGTTGCCGTCGGACGCCGGGAAGGCCTGGCTGGAGGCATGCGCTTCTATGGCGGACTTCAAGTGGGGCTTGCCTTGGCAGCCGCCGCCAGTGCTGCGGGTCTGTTCTCTCTTCTTCAAACCTTCCCCGTGCTGACGGCAGCTATGGCCATCGTCAGCACGCTCTATCTTGCCTATCTCGCGTACAAGATCGCAATGTCGCCAGTCGGCGACGAGCCTGAGGGCACAGCAGGCGGGTTCGCTTCTACTGCGCTGAGCGGCTTCATTCTCGGCATCACGAATCCGAAAGCCTATGTGGCTTTCGTTTCCCTGATGGCCTCCTATTCGGTGGTCCGCTCCAGCACCTCGGCAGACTCGGCCTTCAAGTGGCTGTTGTGCGTCATCGTGATGATTGTCGTCGATATCATCTGGCTCTGGCTCGGGGTCGTGATTCACAAAGCGAAGCTCCAGCCGCAGACCGAGCGCCTCCTGAACATTGCCATGGGTGCGACGATCCTGCTGACGGCCCTGCTCGCATTCCTCTGAATCAGCAGAGCCCGCTGAAGATCAAAGATACAGATCCGCCCGGCTCGGCGGCAGACCTGACGGCCCGCGCGGGCGCTGGTCGGCGAGATCGAACAGGGTGCCGTTCCCGAGGTCCCCGTTTTGCATCGCTGCGACGTCCATCACGCGTGGATGGTTTCCCCCTCTGAACAGAGGGGGCGCCGTCTCCGAGCGGGAGCTATGCTGGCGCATATTTCCCATGATGGTGGATCCCATGCGCACAGCCCCTCTCCTCATCCTGACGGCAGCCGCCCTTGCGCTGGCCGGGTGCGTTGCCGACAACGGCACCGGCAATGCGCTGAGAACCCAGGTCTATACCGAAGGGGCCGCGGTGGGGATGGGAGCCAATGCCATCAACAGGGTGGCGTCCCTCGATCCGTCCGGCATGGCGGCCGGCCCCACCTATGCGCTGACCCGAAGCATGGTCAGAGCCAGTCATGCCCAGACGAATGCCCGCGTCATGGGGCAGATCATGGCCCAGGAGGCGGCCATCGACAAATGCTTCCAGAAATCCAAGTCGATGCCCGAGAAGGCCGGCTACGAATACACCGTGGCATGCGCAAAGCGGGTCCGCGGGATACAATGATCGCCCCGGCAGGAGCCGGCCATTCTTCGGACGCTGCTCAGTTCGCCAGATCGGCAAGGTGCCTGAGCTTTTCCGGATTGCGCACGATATAGACCCCAACAATGCGGCCATCCTCGATGTCGAGCGCGGTGGTCTGCACCACGCCGTCCTCCTCGAGGGTGACGAAGCCGGGCAGCCCGTTGATCAGCCCCCTGTAGAGGACAGGCGGCAACCGGCCCTCAGCCTTCCGCGCCACGCCCATCAGCAGGCCCGAAACCCTGCGGAAGCCGACCAGCGGATTGAGCGCCGCATTCCGGACGCCTCCGCCATCGGTGTAGGAGACCACATTATCCGCCAGGAGGCTGCGCAGGCCGGACAGGTCGCCGCTCCGCGAGGCCGCGAAGAAGGCGTCGGTCATCCTCTGGCCCTCCTCCCGGTCGACCGGGTAGCGGGGCCGCTCGGCCCGCACGTTCCTGCGCGCCCGCGCGGCGAGCTGGCGGCAGGCTGCCGGATCGCGGTCGAGGGTCGCTGCGACCTCGTCGAAGCCGAGCCCGAACACGTCGTGCAGGAGAAAGGCCGCGCGCTCCAGAGGCGACAGCCGCTCCAGGGCCATCATCAGGGTGAGCGACAGATCCTCGGCCCGATCCTCCTCCCCGTCCGCTTCCAGAACCGGCTCGGGCAGCCAGGGGCCGATATAGGTCTCGCGCTTCACCCGTGCCGATTTCAGGATGTCGAGGCACAGGCGCGTGACGGTCTTGGACAGGAAGGCGCCCGGCTCCCGGATCATGGTGCGGTCCGTCTGGTGCCAGCGGATATAGGCCTCCTGCACCACGTCCTCGGCTTCCGCCATGGAGCCGAGCATGCGGTAGGCCAGGCGGACCAGCCCCGGCCTGAGGGGCTGGAACCGCTCGGCGGCGTCGCCGTCAGGCGGCAGCACGGCTCGCCTCGACCGGGTGGATCGACCGGAAGCCGATGGCCAGCCGGTTCCAGGCGTTGATCGCGCCGATCAGCAGGGTCAGGTTGACCTGCTCCACGGGGGTGAAGTGCCGGCTCAGCGCCTCGTAATCCTCATCGGGAGCGTGGGTTTCGGCCACCAGGGTTAGGGCTTCGGTCCAGGCGAGTGCAGCGCGCTCGCGTTCGCTGTAGAGGGGCGATTCCCGCCAGGCGCTCAGGAGATAGAGCCGCTCCTCGGTCTCGCCGTTGGCGCGGGCGTCCTTGGTGTGCATGTGAATACAATAGGCGCAGCCGTTGATCTGCGAGGCGCGGGTCTTCACAAGCTCGATGAGCTTAAGCTCCAGACCGCTGTTCTTCAGGGTCTTTTCCAGCTCCACCATCGGCTTCAGGGAGCCGGGGGCGACTTCGAAGGGTATCAACCGGGCTTTCATCGTCTTGGTCCTCATTGTCATGGTGCTGACGATGCTAAGACGAGACAAGACGGCATGATGTGACATGAGGCCCGAGGAATTTTTCAGAAATCGCTCGCCAGCCCCTTCACCTCCCAGTCCTCGTAGCGGACCGGCTCCAGGCCGCCGCGGCCTTGGAGTTCCTTCTGCTTGGCGATCTCGGCCGCCCGGGCGTCGATGTCGAGGCGGCGCTTGGCGGCTTCCTCCAGGGCCCGCTGGGCCTCGGGGGTGAGGGTCTTGCCGGGGGCTGCGCCCGCGATGGGACGATCAGGATTGTCGTTCGTGCTCATGAGGTGCCTTTGCCGGATCCGAACCCCTCTTGGGAGAGAGCTGGACCGTGCCCACATAGGGGTCGGAGGATGAATTCGTGCTGACCACGAGGTGGAGACCCCGATGAACACCGTCAAGACCGGAATGCTGCTGGCGGGCCTGATGGCCCTGTTCGGAACCGTCGGCTATTTCCTGGGCGGCGGCACCGGCATGATGATCGCGTTGGGTCTGGGCCTGGCCACCAACCTCTTCGCCTATTGGAACTCGGACCGGCTGGCGCTCGCCGCCCACCATGCGGTCGAGGTGGACGAGCATACGGCCCCCGAGCTCGTGCATATGGTCCGCGATCTCAGCCGGCGCGCGGGCCTGCCCATGCCACGGGTCTATCTCATCGACAACCCGCAGCCCAATGCCTTCGCCACCGGGCGCAACCCGGAGAACGCCGCTGTCGCCGCCACCACGGGCCTGCTGCATAGGCTCTCCCGCGACGAGATCGCCGGCGTGATGGCGCACGAGCTTGCGCATATCAAAAACCGCGACACCCTGATCATGACGGTCAGCGCGACGGTCGCCGGCGCCATCGCGACGCTGGCCCAGTTCGGCTTTCTGTTCGGCGGCCGCGGCGACGAGCGGCCGAACCCTATCGTGATGCTGGCCACCGCACTTCTGGCGCCCATTGCCGCCATGATCATCCAGATGGCGATCAGCCGCTCGCGGGAATACGACGCCGACCGGATGGGCGCCGAGATCTCCGGCCAACCGATGGCGCTCGCCTCCGCCCTCGCCCGCATCGCCGGCGGCGTGGCGCATATTCCGAACCCGGATGCGGAGCGTCGCCCGGCCACCGCCTCGCTGTTCATCATCAACCCGCTCTCGGGCCAGGGCGTGGACAACCTGTTCTCCACCCATCCCGCGACCGAAAACCGGATTGCGGCGCTCCACGCTTTGGCGCAGGAGATGGGCACCACGCCGCAAAGCGGCTTCTTCACGCAGAAATCAGCGGGCCCCTGGGGCTCGATGGAAGGCTCGACCGGCACCCGCCGCGGGCCCTGGGGATAAATTTTGAGTCAGTCGGACGAACAATCGGGCCTCGGGCCCCGCCGCCTCGCCTGGATGGCGGTAGCGGAGACCATGAAGCGGCGCGTGCCGCTCGACGACGTGATGGAGGAGCTCGCCCGCGCGGAAAACCTGTCGTCCCGCGACGAGGCGCTGGCGCGGGCCATCGCCATCGTGACCTTCCGGCGCCTCGGCACCCTGGGGCGTGCCTTGAACGAACGCCTCAACAAGCCGCCGAAGGACGAGCGCCTGATGCATCTGCTCGCCACCGGGGCGGCGCAGATCCTGTTTCTCGACGTGCCGGACCACGCTGTCGTCGACAGCGCCGTGCAGCTGGCGCAGAGCGATCCCAAGCTCCACCACGCGGGCGGCTTCATCAACGCCGTCCTGCGCCGGGTCGCCCGCGAGCGTGAGGCGATCCTGGCCGAGAACGATCCCTGGCTCGACACGCCCACCTGGCTGGAGGAACGCTGGATCGCGCAATACGGCGAGGCGCTGGCCCAAAAGATCGCCGAGGCGCACCGCTCCATGGCTTCCGTCGACCTGACGGTGAAGAGCGATCCGGCGGCGTGGGCGGAGCGCCTCGGAGGCGTTCTCCTGCCCACCGGCAGCGTCCGGCTCAAAGAGCGCACTGCCATCCGCGAGCTTCCCGGCTTCGAGAAGGGCGAATGGTGGGTGCAGGACGCCGCCGCCGCCCTGCCGGCCCGCCTGCTCAACCCTCGGCCCGGCGAGCGCATCGCGGATCTCTGCGCCGCCCCCGGGGGCAAGACCGCCCAGATTGCCGCCGCGGGCGCGGAAGTGCTGGCCGTCGACCGTTCGGCCAAGCGTCTGCAGCGCCTCGACGAAAACCTCGCCCGCCTGAACCTGAAGGCCGAGACCCGTGCCATCGATGCGGAAAAGCTCGAAGCCGGGCCCTTCGACGCCATCCTGCTCGATGCCCCCTGCTCGGCCACCGGCACCATCCGCCGCCACCCGGACGTGGCCTGGACCAAGTCTGAGGAGGACATCCGCAAGCTGGCAGGCCTCCAGGGCCGCCTCCTCGACAAGGCTGCGGGCCTGCTTAAACCCGGCGGGCGGCTGGTCTACTGCACCTGTTCCCTGGAAGCCGAGGAAGGCGAGCGTCAGGCGGAAGCCTTCCTTGCCCGGCACCCTGAGTTCACCCGCGTGCCCGTCACCCCCGACGAGATCGGCGGTTTTGCGGAATGCATCACCCCGGAGGGGGATCTTCGGACCCTGCCGAGCCAGCAGGTTCTCGCCGAGCACGACCGCAACGGCCTCGACGGGTTCTTTGTCGCACGGTTTATGCACAACGCTCCGTGAGGATGGTGAATCGTCCCTTACCGGCTGTTAACCGGTCAGCAGGAACTCCTCGCTTAATCTGGCCGTGATTCAAGCCAAACAAGAGGAGCGCCGCGGGTGGATTTCGGGCCGGATCGCTGGCGTCTTTACAGGCTTAGCCTTCGTGAGGCAGGCCGCGCCATGCGCGAGAGCACGGCCTGGAGCCTGTCCAGGCTCTCCAGCGCGCCCGTGCCCACGCGGCTGCTCTTCGCGCCCCAGGACCTGCGAACGGCCGATCCCACCATCGCGACCGACATCTATTCCGGCTTCTTCGCCTTCTCCGGCCGCGCCATCACCACCGGCGGGCGCTCGCCCTTCGCGTTCAACCCACCGAGCCGCGCCTGGGGCGAGGCGCTCTACGGCTTCGGCTGGCTGCGCCACCTGCGCGCCGCCGGCACGGCGCTCGCCCAGGCCAATGCCCGCTCCCTGGTGGACGAATTCGTCACCTCCAAGCTCGGCGACAAGCGGATCGCCTGCAGCACGGAGATCACGGCGCGCCGGCTCATGTCGTTCATCAGCCAGTCGCCGCTGATCCTGGAAGGGGCCGACCATGCCTTCTACCAGCGTTTCCTGCGGGTCATCGGTCAGCATGTGCGGACCCTCGAGCGGCAGATCCGCGCCGGCGCCCTGCCCTACCAGCAGCTCATGGCCGGGATCGCGCTCTGCTATGCGGGCCTGTGCTGCGAAGGGCTCGACCGCACCCTGCGCCGCGCCAGCCGTCTGCTCACCCGCGAGCTCGACCGGCAGATCCTGGCCGACGGGGGCCATGCAAGCCGCAACCCGCGGATCGTCGTCGAACTCCTGTTCGATCTTCTGCCCCTGCGCCAGATGTTCGCCAGCCGCGAGGTCGACACCCCCGAGGCGCTCCTGCGCTCCGTGGACCGGATGCTGCCGATGGTGCGCCTGTTCCGGCACGGGGACGGCACGCTCTCGCATTTCAACGGCATGGGCGTGACGGCGGCCGATCATCTCGCGACGCTGCTCACCTATGACGACATGCGCAGCCAGCCGATCCATCACGCGCCGCTTTCGGGCTACGAGCGGCTGGAGGCCGGGCGCACGCTGCTCGTGGCCGATGTGGGCGCGCCGCCGCCGCGGCCCCTGTCCCAGGAAGCATGCGCGGGCTGCCTGTCCTTCGAGTTTTCGAGCGCCGCGCAGCGCATCGTGGTCAATTGCGGCATGCCGCAGATCGCTACTGATCCGATCATCCAGGCCTCGCGCTCGACTGCGGCCCATTCCACCGCCTCCATCAACGACATCTCCTCCTGCCAGATCGTCGACAAGAAGGGGAACTGGCTCCTGCGCCGGATGTCGGCCTGGCTCCTGCGCCGGATCGGCCCGGTCATCCTCAGCGGCCCGGAGCGGGTGGCGGCGGAGCGCAGCGAGCGCGAGCACGTGCAGATGCTCTCCGCCAGCCACGACGGCTACAAGGCGCGCTTCGGCATCACCCACGAGCGGCGCTGGCAGCTCGCGCCCAAGGGCAACGTGCTGGAAGGCGAGGATAATTTCTGGAGCGAGGGCGGCAATACGGGCACGGCCCAGGCCATCATCCGCTTCCATCTCGCGCCCGGCATCAAGGCGAGCCGCGCGCAAGGCGGCCGCGTGGTGATGCTGGTTCTGCCGAACCGGGAGGCCTGGCAGTTCTCGGCGGCGCCTGTCGAAGCGGACATCGAGGACAGCGTGTTCCTCGCCACCGCCGACGGCCTGCGCCGCACGGAGCAGATCGTGCTGACGGTTCGCCCGAGCGAGATCCCGACGATCCGCTGGCGCTTCGAGCGCCTGGCCCGCAGCTTCGACCCGAGCCAGCCGCAGGAGCAGGCGGAGCTGATCTGAGACTCCGGCTTAATCGCTCGCCTCTGGCGGCAAGAAGTCCACATCGTGCTCGGCGGAAAGCTGCAGCACACGCGGGATGTCGTTCAGATCGTGCAAGGCATCGAACAGGGACTCCAGCTTGCCTGCGGGAGAAACCCAGAACAGCGCTCGTGCCGGTGCATCCGACTTGTTGAAATAGCCGTGCGGGACACCCATTGGCATGCGCACGAGGTCGCCTGCCTTCGCCTTGCTCCACACGCCGTCGAGCTTCAGATCGAGCTCGCCTTCGAGCACCAGGATGAACTCGTCCTGGAGAGGATGGATATGAACGGGCACATGCTGCCCCGGATCGCTGTTGGTCTCAAAAGCAAAGGTCGACCCGCAGGAAGCCTTCGGGAAATAGCGCTGGCCCAGGATGTTCCAGGACTTGCCCTGGTATCCTTCGCCGGCCCGCGTGATGCCCTTCTCAAGATTGTTCATGCCCATCCTCCGCGGTCGCTGTGCATCCGGTTCCTGAGACAGCATGGCTGGATCCCGTCGCAGCGGGCAAATGGGCATAGGAGGTAAAGCCTGACTCGGGTGACGCCACCGGCACACTTCATGCCTTGAGGACTCAACGTTGATAAGGTTTTCATCCTCCGCAGCCGGTTTCCATCCCTCGCCTGCCGTGTTATCGCGCCCGCATCTTTTTCCTTCAATGGAGCGGCCGCCATGCCGAGCGACCTGAAGCACGTCACCCGTGCTCTGCTTTCCGTATCCGACAAGACAGGTCTCGTGGACTTCGCCCGGGCGCTCGTCGAGCGCGGCATCGAGCTGGTCTCCACCGACGGCACGCATAAGGCTCTCAGCGAGGCGGGCCTGCCCGTGAAGGACGTGAGCGAGCTCACGAGTTTCCCCGAAATGATGGACGGGCGCGTGAAGACGCTGCACCCGGCCGTTCATGGCGGCCTCCTGGCGATCCGCTCCAATCCGGAGCATCAGGCGGCGATGCTGGCGCACGGCATCCAGGCCATCGACCTGCTGGTGGTGAACCTCTACCCGTTCGAGGCCACGGTGGCGGCGGGCAAGCCGTACGACGACTGCATCGAGAACATCGACATCGGCGGCCCGGCGATGATCCGCGCGGCGGCCAAGAACCACGGCGACGTGGCCGTGGTGGTGGACGGCGCCGATTACGCGGCCGTTCTCGACGATCTGGCGCAGTACGACGGCTCGGTGACGCTCACCCTGCGCCGAAAGCTGGCGCAAAAGGCCTATTCCCGCACGGCCGCCTACGATGCGGCGATCTCCAACTGGTTCGCGAACGAGCTTGGTGACGCCACCCCGCCGTTCCGGGCCCTCGGCGGCGCGATTGCGGAAGTGATGCGCTACGGCGAGAACCCGCACCAGAGCGCCGCCTTCTACCGCACGTCGGAAAACCGCCCCGGCGTCGCCACGGCCCGTCAGGTGCAGGGCAAGCAGCTCTCCTACAACAACATCAACGACACGGATGCGGCCTATGAGGCCGTGGCGGAATTCAACCCTGAGCGCTCCGCCGCCATCGTGATCGTCAAGCACGCCAATCCGTGCGGCGTGGCGGAAGGCGCCAGTCTCCGCGAGGCCTATGAGAAGGCGCTTCGCTGCGATCCTGTCTCGGCTTTCGGCGGCATCGTGGCCATGAACCGTACGCTCGATGCGGAGGCCGCCAAGGCGATCACCGAAATCTTCACCGAGGTGATCATCGCCCCCGATGCCAGCGAGGACGCCATTGCCATCGTGGCCGCCAAGAAGAACCTGCGCCTGCTGCTCGCCGGTTCCCTGCCCGATCCGCGCGCACCGGGCCTGACCCTGCGCACGGTCGCCGGCGGTTTCCTGGCGCAGAACCGGGACAACGCGGTGGTCGACACCATGGACCTGAAGGTGGTGACGAAGCGTTCGCCAACGGAGCGGGAGCTCGCCGACCTGCGCTTCGCCTTCCGGGTCGCCAAGCACGTGAAGTCGAACGCCATCGTCTATGCCCGGGACCTCGCCACGGTCGGCATCGGCGCCGGCCAGATGAGCCGCGTCGATTCCTCCCGCATCGCCGCCTGGAAGGCGGCGGAAGCCGCAAAGGCTGCCAACCTGCCGGAAACCCTCGCCAGGGGCTCGGTGGTGGCATCCGACGCCTTCTTCCCCTTCGCGGACGGCCTGCTGGCCGCAGCGGAGGCCGGCGCCACCGCGGTGATCCAGCCCGGCGGCTCCATGCGGGACGACGAGGTGATCAAGGCCGCCGACGAGGCGGGGCTGGCCATGGTGTTCACGGGACACCGGCATTTCCGGCATTGAATCTAGGATATAGACGTCATCCCGGGGCTGCAAAGCAGAACCCGGATCGCTGGACGAGAGTGGCGCGGGATCCCTCCCCACAAGGGGGAGGGAGACATTCGCTTGATCCTGCACGCGATCCCGGCTCGGCTGACGCCTTCCGAGATGACATTTCTCCTTCCCCTTACCATTTGAAGCGGAGCAGAAGGAGAGCCCCATGATCATCACCACCACGCCCACCATCGAAGGCCGCCGCATCGCGTCCTATCGCGGCATCGTCTCGGGCGAGGCGATTCTCGGCGCCAACGTGTTCCGCGACTTCTTTGCCTCCATCCGCGATGTGGTGGGCGGGCGCGCGGGTTCCTATGAGCGCGTGCTGCGCGACGGGCGCGACACCGCCCTGCAGGAGATGATCGAGGAGGCGCAGCGTCTCGGCGCACACGCCATCGTCGGCGTCCATCTCGATTACGGAGCGCTCGGCAAGAACGAAGGCATGATGATGGTGTCGGTCAGCGGCACGGCGGTGACGCTGGAGTGATTCACCACTGTCATTCCGGGGCCGCGCAGCGGAGCCCGGAATCCATAGCCGCTGACAATGCAGAAAGATGCGCGACGCCGTACGACCTATCTTGAGACGTCGTGTTTATGGATTCCGGGCTCGGCCTATGGCCGCCCCGGAATGACAATGGAGGGTGTCACACCCGCCTCACGCCGCCGAGCAGCCAAAAGCCCACGAGCAGGAACAGGATCAGCACCGCGGGTCCCGCTGCCTGCGTCTGGAAGATCGCGGTGGCAACGGCGACTGCGAGCGGCGCCAGGAACGACGTAACCTTGCCTGAGAGCGCCAGCAGGCCGAAATAGCGCCCTGCCTCCTGCGCCGGCACCAGGCGCGCGAGCAGGCTGCGCGACGAGGCCTGGAGCGGGCCGGCGACGGAGCCGATGACGAGGCCGAGCAGCACGAACACCTTCTCGGGCGCGGAGCCGTAGAGGCCGTCATCGGGCGTCGGCGGCGCGGTCGGCACCACGAAGAAGATGTAGTCGCGTCCGAGGGACAAGATGCCGACGCAGACGAGCGCCAGGATGACGATCGCCCCGAGGATGACGGGCTTGGCCCCGATGCGGTCGTCGAGGCGCCCGCCGATCAGCGCCCCGATGGTGCCGGTGATGCTGAGCATGATGCCGAACAATCCGAGCTCGATGGCCTGCCAGCCGAACACCCCGGCGCCGTAGATGCCCCCGAAGGCGAAGAGCGCTACCAGGGCATCCTGATAGACCATGTTGGCGAGCAGAAAGCGCCCGACGCTCGGGTGGCGCCGCGCATCCGCGATGGTGTTTTTCACCTGCGCGAGACCTTTGTGCGCCGCTTGCCCAAGGCTCACGCCCGACCGGGGCACGTCGGGCGTGACGAGAAAGAGCGGCAGCACGAAGACGAGGAACCACAGGGCCGAGAACGGCCCCGTGACGCGGTCGCCCTCGCGCGTGGCCGGGTCGAGACCGAAGAGCGGATCGAGGCCGAAGACCGTCTTCATGGACGTGGGATCCGCGGCGAGAAAGCCCAGCACGATCACCAGCGACACGAGCCCGCCGCAATAGCCCATCGCCCAACCGGTGCCCGAGAGGCGCCCGTAGCGCTCCGGCGGCACGAGGTGCGGGATCATGGCGTTGTTGAACACCGCCGCCACTTCCACGGCGACCGTCCCGAAGGCGAAGGCGATTAATGCAATGGGAATGGCATAGGGCTGCCCAGGCGCGGCGTACCACAGCGCGAGGGACGCGATGACCAGCACGAGGCCGCAAGATGCGATCCATGGCTTCTTCGGCCCCGTGGCATCGGCGATGGAGCCGAGCAGCGGCGAGAGAAAAGCGAGCACGAGCCCGGCCGCCGCCGTCGCATAGCCCCAGAGGCTCTGTCCGCTCACCGGATCGGGCGCCAGCGCCGAGGCGAAATAGGGCGCGAACACGAAGGTGGTGACCAGGGTGAAGAAGGGCTGGCACGCCCAGTCGAACAGGAGCCAGCCCAGGATCGCCGGACGCGAGGCCTTTTGTGAGGGAGCGGGGGTGTTGGTGTGTGTCACTGGATTTTGCTGTCCACCTTGGCGCTCCCATTCCCCTGTCATCACCGGCCTTGTGCCGGTGATCCCGATGCGAAAAGCGCCGCGTTTCACAGCATCGGGATGGCCGGGACGAGCCCGGCTATGACGTGGAAAGGTTCAGTGTCATTCCCGGCCGGAGCGTAGCGCAGGAGAAGGGAATCCACCCGCACGCTCGGCACCATGGATCCCCTTCCCGCACTTCGTGCGCCGGGGATGACACTGCACCGATACTGTACCCTCCCCGACAAGGGGGAGGGCTCGTGGAGGCTCACGTCGTCCGCGCAAGGTCGCCGAGGAGGCTTGCCGCAACGGTGATCTTCGACAGGGTCAGGCCCGACGAGACGATGCCGTCGACCGCGCTCCGGATGCGGTTGACGTCCGCGCCGCGCTTCTCGCTCCAGGCGCGCACCGCCTCGACGCCGGACATGTCCTGGGAGGACACCTCGGCGGTCAGACCGCGATGGGCATAGGCGATGCTGTCGACGGCGCGATCCAGCGCCAGGCGATCGAAATAGTCGCTGACGCTGATCTCCTGCGCGGCGCCGATGAGCGCACCCAGACTGAAGGAAGCCTCCAGGGCAAAGTGGGTGCAGGCGATCTCGGCCACCGGCTTGTCCGTCTTCTGCGCCGTCTGCACGATGTCGGGCGCCGCCACGAGATCGGGCAGCGACGCGATGCGCCGGGCCAGCTCCTCGGGAACGCCCTCGTCCACCAGCGCCCGCGTGCGCGCCTCCCACGCCGTCTTGGCTTCGGGCGAGAGCGCATCGCCGAGGCTCTGCTCGACTTCTGCGATCCCGGCCCGGTAGGTGCCGATGATCTGGTCGAGGGAATGGTTGGCGAAATCCACGTTGCGGATGAACCAGACGATCCGGTTCATGAGCAGGTCCTGCAACTCGCCGTAAAGGCGCAGCTGCACCCGGCCCGGCACGATGCCGTCGAGGGCATCGATGGCGAGGTTCATCTCGGTGAGATTGAAGGAATCGCGGGTCGCCGCATAGGCCGCCGCGATGGTCGGCGCATCCGCGCCGGTCTGATCCACGAGGCGGGCCACCATGGTCGCGCCGCCGCGGTTGATGATGGCGTTGGCGAGCTGCGTGGCGATGATCTCGCGCCGCAGACGGTGGCTTGCGATCGCATCGGGGAAGCGCTCGCGCATCTCGGCCGGGAAGTAGCGCTCGAGCTCCTTGCCGAGATACGGATCGTCCGGCACGGGGCTCTCCAGCAGCGCATCGTGCAGGGAGAGCTTGGCGTAAGCCAGCAGCACCGCGAGCTCCGGCCGCGTCAGCGCTTCGCCGCGGCGGGCGCGCTCGGCAAGCGTCGAGTCGTCGGGCAGGTATTCCACCGCACGGTTGAGGCGGCCTTGCGCCTCCAGCATGTGCATGAGCCGGCGGGCGAAGCCGAGATCGGCCAGCCCCCGCTGCTCGGAGAGCGACAGCGCCAGGGTCTGCAGGTAGTTGTTGCGCAGGACAAGGGCTGCGACATCCTCGGTCATGTCCGCGAGCAGCACGTTGCGCTGCTCGTCCGAGAGGCGCCCGTCCCGCTCCGGCGTGGTCAGGGCGATCTTGATGTTCACCTCCACGTCGGAGGTGTTCACGCCCGCCGAGTTGTCGATGGCATCCGTGTTGAGGCGCACGCCCTTCTGGGCCGCCTCGATGCGCCCGCGCTGGGTCATGCCCAGATTGGCGCCCTCGCCGATCACCTTGGCGCGCACGTCCGGTCCGGTGATGCGGATCGCATCGTTGGCGCGGTCGCCCACCTGCTCGTCAGTCTCGGTTGATGCACGCACATAGGTGCCGATGCCGCCGAACCAGAGCAGGTCGACACGGGCTTTCAGGATGGCGTTCATCACCTCCGCAGGCGTGGCCTCCGGCTTGTCGAGGTCGAGGAGCGCGCGCACCTCGGCCGAGAGCGGGATCGATTTCGCACTGCGCGAGAACACGCCGCCGCCTGCCGAGATCAGCGCCTTGTCGTAATCCTGCCAGCTGGATCTGGCTAAGTTGAACAGGCGCTCGCGCTCCAGATAAGTCGCCTCCGGATCCGGGTTCGGATCGAGGAAGATGTCGCGGTGGTCGAAGGCCGCCACGAGCTTGAGGGCGCGCGACAGCAGCATGCCGTTGCCGAACACGTCGCCCGACATGTCGCCCACGCCCGCCACCGTCACCGGCGTGCTCTGGATGTCGATGTCGATCTCGCGGAAGTGGCGCTTCACCGCCTCCCAGGCGCCGCGGGCGGTGATGCCCATCTTCTTGTGGTCGTAGCCCTGGCTGCCGCCGGACGCGAAGGCGTCGCCGAGCCAGTGGCCCTTCTCGATGGAGAGCGCGTTCGCCGTGTCGGAGAAGGTGGCCGTGCCCTTGTCGGCCGCGACTACGAGGTAGGGATCGTCGCCGTCGTGGCGCACCGTATCCACAGGGGGGACGATGCTGTCGCCCACGATGTTGTCGGTGAGCTGCAGCATGGTGCGCACGAAGATGCGGTAGCTCTCGGTGCCCTCCGCGAGCCAGGCCTGCCGGTCGCTTGCCGGCGGCAGGAGCTTGGGCACGAAGCCGCCCTTGGCGCCCACCGGCACGATGACGGCGTTCTTGACCTGCTGCGCCTTGACGAGGCCCAGCACCTCGGTGCGGAAATCCTGCGGCCGGTCGGACCAGCGAAGTCCCCCGCGCGCCACCTTGCCGAAGCGCAGGTGCACGCCTTCCACCCGCGGAGAATAGACGAAGATCTCGTAGAGAGGCCGGGGCAGCGGCAGACCCTCCACCTTGGCGCATTCGAACTTGAACGCGATGGTCTGGCGCGGCAGGCCGTTGTCCTCGAGCTGGAAGAAGTTGGTGCGGGTCGCGGCGGCGATCAGGTTGATGAAGCGGCGCAGGATCCGGTCGTCGTCGAGGCTCGTGACCCCTTTCAGCTGCTCCTCGATCCGCTCGCGGATCACAGCCTCGGCGCCCGCGCGGCCCTGCTCGTGGCGGGGGTCGAAGCGGGCATAGAACAGCTTCACGAGATCACCCGCGATCGCGCCGTGGCGCGCCAGCGTTCCGGCGATGTAGTCCTGCGAGTAGGTGACCTGGATCTGGCGCAGGTAGCGGCCGAAGGCCCGGATCATGGCCACGTCGCGCCAGCCGAGGCCGGCCTCGAGCACGAGGCGGTTGTAGCCGTCCGATTCCGCAAGGCCGCGGAAGAGGGCGAGCAGCGCCGCCTCGATCAGTGCCTGGATCTCGTCGATCCGGATCGTGCCGCCCGCGGCGCGCTCCAGGGTCATGTCGTGGAGCCACACCCGGTCGGAGCCCATAAACGCCACGCGATAGGTTCGCTCGTTCACCACGCGGAAGCCGAGATTTTCCAACAGCGGCACCCGATCCGACAGGGGCATCGACTGGTTGAGCGAGAACACCTTCAGGTTCACGCGGGTCTCGCCGTCGCCCTCGCGGCGGTAGAGATCCACCGCGCGGGGGCGCGCCTCCGAGAGCTGCTCCAGCAGGCTGATGTCCTGGATCACCTGCTCGGCCCCGAAGGCCTCCCGATAGGCGGCGCTGAAGGCCTCGCCGTAGCGGGTTGCGAGCGCCCGCGCCCGTGCGCCGCCGACGCTGGCGTCGAGCGCATCGCGCAGGGCATCGCTCCAGGTGCGCACGATGGCGGAGATGCCCTTCTCAAGGGTCTCGCGGGCGACCTGCGGGGTCTGCCCCTCGTCGCGGCCGATGATGTAATGGGTGCGCGCGAGCGGGCCTTCCGGGTAGGACGGATAAGAGGCTGAGACGCGCCCCTCGTAGATGCCGGCGAGGAACTGGCCGATGCGCAAGCGGGCCTGCGTGTCGTAGCGGTCCTTGGGCACGAAGACGAGAACCGACACGAAGCGGTCGAACTCGTCGGCCCGCGACAGCACCCGCACCCGCGGGCGCTCCGACAGGTTCATGATGTCGATGGCGAAGTGGTAGAGCGTGTCCTCGTCGATCTGGAACAGCTCGTCGCGCGGATAGTTCTCGAGCACGTTGAGAAGCGCGCGACCGGCATAGCTCGACGGATCGAAGCCCGCGCGGGACGTGACCTTCGCCACCTTGTGGCGCAGATACGGCACCTCGCCGGTGGTGTTGGTGTAGGCGCTCGCGGTGAACAGGCCGACGATGCGGAGTTCCCCCTGCAGATGGCCGTTCCCGTCGAAGAGCTTCACGCCGATATAGTCGAGATGCGCCCGGCGGTGGACGCGGGACTTCACGTTCGCCTTGGTGATGATGAGCGCCTGCGGACGCGCCAGGAAGGCGCGGATTTCCGGCGACATGGAAACCAGATCGCGGCCGCGGCGCAGCACGCGCACGCTTGGATCCCGCAGGAGGCCAAGGCCCGAGCCTTCCACCGGATCGGCCGCGGTGTCGCCGGACGGCAGGCGGTATTCGCGAAGACCCAGGAAGGTGAAATTGTCCCGTGCGATCCAGTCGAGGAAGGCAATCGCCTCTTTCACCTCGTCGTCCGGCAGCGGCGGAGGGTTGAGGCGGTAGTTGTGCACGATCTCGGTGAC
Organism: Microvirga sp. jy35; assembly: GCF_056148915.1. NCBI lineage: Bacteria > Pseudomonadati > Pseudomonadota > Alphaproteobacteria > Hyphomicrobiales > Methylobacteriaceae > Microvirga > Microvirga sp. jy35. The sequence continues at coordinate 29,994 of NZ_JBWBEW010000014.1, forward strand.
GCGCGCGCGCATGCCCGGCCAGTCGTGCACCGCCAGCGACACGTCGCCGTGGACCCGCCGCATGGCCTCGATGAGCCCTGAGCGGGTGTCGGAATCGTCGATGCGGGGCAGATGGATATGGATGAAGCTTTCGCGCTTCACCCCGAGCCGCAGGGCCGCCGTGGCCTCGCCCACGAGGCGCACGAGAGCGCCGCCGGAATCCCGCTCCACGGCCAGGATCGGATGGGCCACGAGAAGCGGGTCGTAGCCCTGGTCGACGATCTCGGCCAGGGTCGAATCGAGCAGGAAGGGCATGTTGTCGTTGACGATCTCGAGCACCGTCACATCCTGCCGCCGGCCGTCGCGCTCGACCTCCACGTCGAGGAGGCGGACATCCGCGCCCTCCATGGTGCGGGAGGCCTTGAGATGCTCGAAGGCTTCCGCTGCGAGATCCGCCAGGGATTGAGGCGAGTAGAAGGCGAGATCCTCGGACGGCACCCGCCCGTACAAGTCGCGCACGAAGGTGGGAGGGGTGGCCTTGTGTCCGGCTTCCAGCACGGCGACGGCTTCCGCCGTCAACTCGCTTCCGCTGGTCGGTGTATCCAGCTTCATGCGCGCATCCTCTGATTGTCGTTGTTGCGGGAGCGTTGCCACAGAGCGGCAGGCTTCGCAAGGACAGCCTGCAGGAGCGCGCTGCGTAGAGTTAAGTTCTTGCTGCGCACGAACACTTCATGCTGCCTGGGCCTCCTGAGACGAAAGATTCGTATCGCCCCATTCCTTCATGGCCATGAGCACCGGCTCGAGGCTCCGCCCGCGGATCGACAGGGAGTATTCGACTCGGGGCGGCACCTGGGCATAGACCGTGCGGACGATGAGCCCGTCGGCCTCCAGTTCGCGCAGCTGATGGGTGAGCATGCGCTGCGTGACGTTGGGGATGAGCCGGCGCAGCTCGTTGAAGCGCAGGGTCCCGCGCAGGAGCTTGTAGAGAACGATGATCTTCCATCTGCCGTCGATGAGGCTGAGCGTGCGTTCGACGGCGCATCCCTGGACCCCCGGAACCTTCCTAGACACCCTCGGCATCACGGTATCCTTTTTGACACTATGGGCTGTTTATGTGCGTTCTTGCGATCTCAAACCCTATGCTCAACTATGGCTCTACAGCATCGGACCCAAAAGTGGAATGCACTTTTGGGATCCATCCGATGCTCAACTTTTGGAAATGCGCATCGTGTGGACCGGAAAACCGGGTACACTTTTCCGCACGATGCGCGAACAGGAGACAAGCCATGCGAGCCGTCGGCTATCAGCAATCTCTTCCCATCGACCAGGATTCCTCCCTCATCGACGTCGACCTGCCCCGCCCCGAGCCTGGCCCGCGGGACCTTCTCGTGGAGATCAAGGCGGTGTCCCTGAACCCGGTCGACACCAAGGTCCGCATGCGGGCCCAACCGGAGGCGGGCGGCGTGAAGGTGCTGGGCTATGACGCCGCCGGCATAGTGCGCGGAGTGGGCGCGGAGGTCTCGCTCTTCAAGGAGGGGGACGAGGTGTTCTATGCCGGTGCCATCACCCGGCCCGGCACCAATGCGGAATTCCACATCGTTGACGAGCGGCTCGTGGGTGCAAAGCCCACATCCCTGGGCTTCGAGGAGGCAGCCGCCCTGCCGCTGACGACGCTCACTGCCTGGGAGACCCTGTTCGACCGGCTGGAGGTGAAGCGTCCGGTCAAGGGGGCGGCCAACGCGATCCTGATCGTGGGCGGTGCAGGCGGCGTGGGCTCCATCGCCATCCAGCTTGCCCGCCATCTCACGGATCTCGCCGTGATCGCCACCGCGTCTCGTCCTGAAACGCAGGCCTGGGTCGGGGAGCTCGGAGCCCATCACGTAATCGATCACAGCCAGCCGATCGCCGCGCAGGTGGAAGCTCTCGGCATCGGCGCACCGGCGTTTGTTTTTTCGATCACCCATACGGACACGCATTTTCCGGAGATCGCCAAGACGATCGCGCCTCAGGGACGCTTCGCGCTCATCGACGACCCGAAGGCGCCCCTCGACATCAGCCTGCTGAAGGGCAAGAGCGTGTCGATTCACTGGGAATCCATGTTCACCCGCTCGACCTTCCAGACCGCCGACATGGAGCGGCAGCACGAGATCCTGAACGAGGCTTCGCGCCTGGTCGATGCGGGGACGATCAGGACGACGCTGTCCGATGTGATCGGCCCGATCAATGCGTCGAATCTCAAGCAGGCGCACGCGCTCATCGAGAGCGGCCGCACGCGCGGCAAGATCGTGTTGTCGGGGTTCTGAGGATATTCCGATCCTCTTGCCGTCATCACCGGCCTTGTGCCGGTGATCCCGCTTCAAGACGCTCTCACCTCATCCTGAGGAGGTCGCTTAAGCGACCGTCTCACGGCTGCTCCTCAGGATGAGGGCCGTATTCCCTGATGTGTGGACGGCTGTGGCAGAGAGGGAGGATGAACTCTTGCGTCACTCGTCAGCGACAAAAAGAAAAGGCTGCCTCGTGAGGCAGCCTTGTGTCTCGACGTGGCCCGGCTCTCCTAACGACCCGGAGGGCTGGGGGGCTGACGTATCCAAGCCGTTCGATGAGCCGGGCCGTCGAGGCAACTTGAGTATTTACGGGGCTCAGTGAGGCTCCAATTCGGCGCCAATGAGGCAGGAATAAGATTTGCAAAGGAAGCGGTGATTCATTGTGTCGTCACGGGTTGATCCGGTAGTCGCCTAAGCCCATCATCTGGATGTGTTGACCAGTCGTGGGAGGCGTCATGAGCGAAGGTGACATCGGAGAGCCGCTGCGCGGCGGCTCGAACCAGGGCACGGCCCACATCGTGCCCTTCCCCGCCGCGCCGAAACAGGTGTCCTTCGACCGCTCGGAGTTGCAGGCCATTCTCAACCTCTACGGCCGCATGGTGGCAGCCGGCGAATGGCGCGATTACGCGATCGACTTCATGCCGGACAAAGCCGTCTTCTCCATCTTCCGCCGCACGTCGGAAATGCCCCTCTACCGCATCGAGAAGGACCCGAAGCTCGCCAAGAAGCAGGGCGCGTATGCGGTCATCGTCTCGACGGGCCTGATCCTCAAGCGCGGGCACGAACTCGAGCGCGTGCTGCGCGTGCTCGACAAGCCCAAGGTGGTGTCGAACTAGAGCATCGGACCCCAGAGTGGATCTGCATTCCTAGGACTGATCCGACGCTCAATCCCTCGCGCGGTGCCGATCCACAGCCTGAGGCAGGGTCAACAGCCAGAGGCTCGATGCGATGATGCCCAGGGCCCCGGTCCAGAGCACGGCCCGGATGCCGATCCAATCCGCCGCGAACCCGGCCGTCAGGGCCGCGATGAGGCCGAGGCCGCCGGTCAGGAGATGGACCGTGCCGGCCTCTCGCCCGCGTAAGGAATCCGGCGTCACCGTCTGGCGTAGGACGGTGGCGTTGGTGGAGAAAGCCACCCAGAGACCATCGCCGAACAGCTGACCGATGCACAGGGCGCCAGCCGCCAGCCAGAGAGGACCCTGCGCCAAGGGAATGAAGCAGGTTACGAAGCCGTAGGCCAGCAATGCGCCGATGAGAACCCTGCGGACGGGGAAGCGCCGCCCGGCCCAGGCTGCCAGCCGCGCTCCGACCAAGCCGCTGATGCCGCCGAGCGCCACGATGAACCCGAGAATGCCCGGCTGAATGCCGAGATCACGGACCGCATACAGAACGTAAAGCGGCGCGAAGAGGCTCAGGAAGAAGGTGAGTGTGGCAAGGCACAGGGTCATTGGCCTGAGCACCGGATGCCCGAAGACGAAGCGCAGGCCCTCCCGTGTCTCGCGCCACAGGTCCGGCGCATGCTCGCCTGTGACGAGCGGCGGCTCCGGCCGTTTGATGGAGGCGAGCAGCACGGCCGACCAGAGATAGGACAGGGCATCGAACAGGATGGCGAACGGCGCCGTCAGGGTCTGGATCGCGACACCGGCGAGGGCCGGGCCGGCGATCTCCGCAAGTGCGTCGGTGGTGGCGAGTTTCGCGTTGCCGTCCAGAAGCTGATCCTTCTCCACGACGGTGGGCAGATAGGCGTTGTCGGCGGTCTGGAAGACCATGGAGAACAGGGCCACGGCCGTGGCGACGACTATCACCTGGCCGATGGTGATGGCAGAGAACCACGCCATGACCGGCAGGGTCAGCAGCACCGCGGCACGCAGCAGATCGGCCATGATGAGCACGCGCCGCCGCCGTGTCCGATCGATCCACGCGCCCACGAAGGGGCTCAGAAGCACGCCCGGCAGCATACTCAGCGCCACGAGAACACCGAGATCTGTCGCCGAGGCATCAAGGGTGAGCGCCGCGATGATCGGCAGCCCCTCCCGGGTGAATCGCGTGCCGATGGCGGACAGGGTCTGGGCGCCCCACAGGCGCATGAAATCCGGGTTCTGCCACAGACCGTCCTTCGGTCTGCGCATCATGGTCGTGAGCATCGGCGCGTCTCAGGCAACAGGACGGGTCGGCGGCTCGGTCATGCCGCGCCCGAGAGGGCGCTGCATGAGCACGGTGGAGAGCCAGCGTCCATGCTTGTAGCCGATGCCCTTGATGATGCCCGCAGGCTCAAAGCCGAGGCTCCTGTGCAGGCCGATGGAGCCGTGCGAATCCTCATCGCCGACGACCGCCACCATGAGCCGGAAATCCAGGGCCTCGCACTGCTCGATCAACGCTACCAGAAGCGCGCGCCCGACGCCCTGCCCCTGCGCGGACGGAGCAACGTAGACCGAATCCTCCACCGTGGAGCGGTACGCAGGCCGGGTGCGGTAGGCGCCCGCATAGGCATAGCCCAGGATGTCGCCATTCATTTCTGCGACGAGATAGGGATAGCCGCCCTCAAGGATGGCTTCACGGCGCCGCGCCATCTCGACTTCCGAAGGCGGCTCGAGTTCGAAGGAGGCGGTGCCATGGGTCACCGCATGGGCGTAGATCGCCGTGATGGCCGAGATATCGGTTTCGCGAGAAGGGCGGATGACGAGGCTCATGACTCCGTCGTAGCGCCACGCTTCGTCCCGTGCAACGGACAACAAAAAGCCCCGGCTTTTCGGCCGGGGCTTTCGAAGGAGCGTCTGCTCGGTTCCAGCTTACTCGTTGCGGTTGCCCACGAGAGCCAGCAGGAACTGGAACATGTTGATGAAGTCCAGGTACAGCGTCAGGGCGCCGAACACGGAGACCTTGGCGGCGGCTTCCTGGTCGAAGTTGCCGTAAAGGTACATCTCCTTCAGCTTCTGCGTGTCGTAGGCGGTGAGGCCTGCGAAGATCAGCACGCCGATCACCGAGATGCCGAACTGCAGCATGCTCGAGGCCACGAAGATGTTCACGATCGAGGCCAGGATCAGGCCGACGAGGCCCATCATCAGGAACGAGCCCATGCCCGACAGGCTGCGGTTCGTGGTGTAGCCCCAGAGCGACAGCGAACCGAAGGCCGCCGCCGTGATGAAGAACACCTGCACGACGCTCGCGCCGGTATAGCGGATGAGAAGCGTCGAGAGCGAAGCACCCATCACCGCCGCAAAGGCGAAGAAGGTCGTGCGAGCAGTCGCAGCCGACATCCGGTCCATCCGGAACGAGAAGAAGAAGATGAAGGCCAGAGGCGCCAGCGCCACAACCCACATCAGGGGCGAGCCATACAGGGTCGCGCCGAACTGGGTCAGGCCAACACCACCCATCCGGGCAACCGCTTGCGACGGATCGCTCGTGGTGGCCAGCATGTTGATGCCGAGCGCGACCAGGGCCGAGATGGCTAGGCCCAGGACCATGTTGTTGTAGACGCCGAGCATGAAGGCGCGCAGGCCCTGGTCGACCTGAGCTGCCGTCCGGGCAAAGCCGGTGCCATAGGCGTTTTGGTTTTGCTCATACGGTTGCATCGGAGTCCTTTCTCGCGGTGTCCCGTTGTTCCCTCGAAAGGCTGGGGTCAGCCCTCGGTCGCCGCTTTTCGGGCGACAGATGGAATATGAGATGTCGGTCCATTTTCCGCAAGGGGCAAGGTCAAGCTTCAATTCTTCGTGAAGCAAGAAAAATGAAGAGCAGAGTTGATGCTGCTCCTCACAAAGCTTTTGGCGTTTCCTTATAACGCGACGGGGCCCGCGACCCTTAAAGGTTTCTCAAATACTGCGCCGGCTTTTGACTTAGGATTCGCCAGGTTCCCACCAGCCCTAATCCGACGCTCACCAGAACGGCCAAGGCAGAAGCCAGGATCGCGCCCGACAAGTCTAAGGTAAAGCTTAGGTTCATGACGCGCTCGACGATGAGATAGGCGGCGAGAGAGCCTGCCAGCAGCCCGAATACGGCTGTCGCCAAGCCCAGGAGCCCGTATTCGAGGGCATAGGCCGACAGCAGCCGGGCCCGGGTGGCGCCCAGGGTCTTGAGCACCACCGCATCGTAGAGCCGCGCCCGGTGGCCGGCCGCCAGGGCGCCTGCGAGCACCAGGAGGCTGGCGATCAGCGCGATGGAGCTTGCGCCGCGAATCGCCATGACGAGCTGCGAGACCACGTCGTTCACCGCCTCCAGGGCATCCTTCACCCGCACGCTCGTGACCATGGGATAGGCCTGGGCTGAGCTGCGCAGAATGCGGGCGTCGAGGGCCTCGTCGGAGCCGTTCGGGAAAGTGACGGTGGCCAGATGCGTGTGCGGCGCGCCCGCGAAGGCGTTGGGCGAGAACACCATGACGAAGTTGATGCCCATGGAGCGCCATTCCACCTCGCGCAGATTGGTGATGGTGGCGCTGATGTTGCGCCCGAGCACGTTGACGGTGATCTCGTCGCCGATCTTCAAGCCTAAGCCCTCGGCGATCTTCCGGTCGAAGGAGACCAGCGGCTTGCCGCGGTAATCCTCCGGCCACCATTCGCCCTGCACGATCTTCGAGCCCTCCGGCGGCACCTTGGCATAGGTGATGCCGCGGTCGCCCGAGAGCACCCAGGATATGTCTTCGCTGGCCTTGATCTCGGCCACCGGACGACCGCCCAGGGTGACGAGACGGCCGCGCATCATGGGCACGCGCTCGATCTGCGCATCGCCAGATTGCTGTTTCAGGAAGCCCTCGAAGGCATCGGCCTGCTGGTTCGGGATATCGAGGAAGAAGAAGCTGGGGGCCCGCTGCGGCAGGCTCTGCGTCAGCTGGCGCGTCAGGTTGGTGTCGATGAGCGCGAGCGTGACCAGAAGCGTAATGCCGAGGCCCAGCGACAGCACCAGGGACGGGGTGAGCGCCCCGGGCCGGTGGATGTTGGCGAGCGCCAATCTTGGCGCCGTCCTGCGGGGGCGCGGCAGGCGGCGGGCGAGCGCCATGATCCCGAGGGCGACGACGCGCAGCAACGCGAAGGATCCCGCCGCGGCGGCGACGAACATCAGGGCAACCCGCCGGTCATAGGCTGCCAGCACCGACAGCCCGACGAGCGCCGCGACGGAGAGCGCGAGCGCCGTCACGTAGCGCTTGCGCGGCCAGCGCCGCTCCGGATCGATCTGGTCGCGGAACAGGCCGGAGACCGGCACGTCATGGGCTCTGCCTAGGGGCGCGATGGCGAAGACGAGGGCGGTGAGCACCCCGTAGAGCAGCGCGATGCCGAGCTCGCTCCAGGCGAGCGTCGGCTGGATGGGGATCGGCAGGAGATGGCCGAACAGTCCCGTGATCACGAACGGCAGGGCTGCCCCGAAGGCCAGCCCGATGCCGATGCCCACGATGGCGATCAGCATCACCTGGGTGAGATAGAGCATCACCACCTGCCCGCCCGGGGCGCCGAGGCTCTTGAGTGTGGCGATGGAGGCGCGCTTGCGGTCGACGAAGCCGCGTACCGCGTTGGCCACGCCGACGCCGCCCACGAGCAGCGCCGTGAGGCCGACCAGCGTGAGGAACTGGGTGAAGCGCTCGATATTGCGGGCAAAGCGCGGATCGGCATTGAGCCGGGTGCGGATGTTCCAGCCGGCCTCCGGCAGGACGCGGTTCGCCTCCGCCTCGATCCGGGTCAGCCCCGCCTCGGTCGATTGCTCCGGCGGCAGGATGAGTCGGTAGGTCCAGCGCACGAGGCTGCCGGGCTGCACGAGGCCGGTGGCGGCCAAGGCCTCCTGCGAGAGCAGGAGCCGCGGCCCGAACCCGATGCCGTCGGCGATCTTGTCGGGCTCGGACATGAGACGCGCCCGCAGCTCCACGTTGGCAGCACCCACTGTCACCCGGTCGCCAACCTTGAGGTCGAGGCGCGCGAGCAGCGCCGAATCGACCGCCGCCCCGAAGGCGCCATCGCGCTCGGCGAAGAGTTCGGCGGGGGGCAACTGCGGATCGGTCTCGAGGGCGCCGACGGTGGGATAGCCCGCATCGACCGCCTTCATCTCGACGAGGCCGGAGCCCTTGTCGCCGGCAATGGCCATGGCCCGCATGGAGGCGATCACGTTGACCCGGCCGTTTGCCTCCAGGAAGGCGCGCTCGGGCGCTCCCGCCTCGCGCTGGATCAGGGAGAAGGCCATGTCGCCGCCGAGAATCCGCCGTCCCTCCCGGGAGATGCCCTCCGTGAGGGACCGGGACAGGGACGAGACGCTCGCGATCGCCGCGACGCCGAGGGCGATGCAGGCGAGGAAGATGCCGAAGCCTTTGAGCCCCGCGCGCAGCTCGCGGAAGGCCAAGCGCAGCAGAAGCGGCAGCCGGGATGGGGAAGAGCGCCGCTGCGGCGTGGCCGGAAGGGTGCCGTGCATGTGCTTGTCCTTATGCCACGGCGGAGGCGGCGTCGGCCTCCAGCTGGCCCGAGCGCAGGCGCACCATGCGGTCGCAGAGGCGGGCGAGGTTGAGATCGTGGGTCACGAGCACCAGGGTCGCACCCCGGTCGCGCTTGAGGGCGAAGAGCAGGTCGATGATGGACCCGCCCGTGTTCTCGTCGAGATTGCCGGTGGGCTCGTCCGCCACGAGGATCGCCGGGTTGGGCACGATGGCGCGGGCGATCGCCACGCGCTGCTGCTCGCCGCCGGAGAGCTGCGCCGGATAGTGATGCAGGCGAGATCCCAGGCCCACGGCCTGCAATTCCGCCTCGGCGCGCTCGAAGGCGTCGTCCTCGCCAGCGAGCTCCAGGGGAAGCGCGACGTTTTCCAGCGCCGTCATGGTAGGCACGAGATGGAAGGACTGGAACACGATGCCGATGCGGCGGCCGCGAAACCGCGCCAGCGCATCCTCGTCGAGGCCCGAGAGATCGGTGCCGTCGACGATCACTTTTCCGGAATCAGGTCGCTCAAGTCCTGCCATGGTCATGAGCAGGGTCGACTTGCCGGAGCCCGAGGGACCGACGAGCCCCACCGCCTCGCCTCTGGGGATATCGAGGGAAATCCCCTTGAGAATATGCACCCGCGCGGCCCCGCGCCCGAGGCTCAAATCGACATCGTGCAGCGCGATGGCCTTGTCCTGCATGCCCATTCACCCGATCTGTTGGAAACTTGAAACGACCCCGGTTCTAGTCCGGCACATATGGGAAGCCTATCGATGAAGCGCCATTCCGGCCCATTCATGACGATCATATTTGCGTGTGCGGCCGCCTTCGCGGCCATGATCGCCCCACTTCCGGCCGCTCACGCGCAAGGCGCACCAATCCGCCTCGTCGCCCTGGGCGACAGCCTCATGGCCGGCTACGGCCTGCCGCAGGAGGCGGCTTTCCCGGTGGTGCTGGAGCGGGCGCTCAAGGCCCGGGGCCACAAGGTTGAGGTCTCCAATGCGGGCGTGTCCGGCGACACCTCCTCCGGCGGCCTCGACCGGCTCGACTGGTCCGTGCCCGACGGCACCGACGGGGTGATCCTTGAGCTCGGCGCCAACGACATGCTGCGCGGGCTCGACCCGGCGCTCACCCGGAGGAACCTCGAGACCATCGTGCAGCGGCTCAAAGCCCGCAATATCCCGGTGATGCTCGCGGGCATGTATGCCTCGCGCAATCTCGGACCGGACTACGTGCAGAAGTTCGACAGCCTCTATCCGGAGATTGCGAAGAGGCACGACCTTGTGCTCTATCCCTTTTTTCTGGACGGAGTCGCCGGCGAGCGGTCCCTCAACCTTCCCGACGGCATGCACCCGACGGCCAAGGGCGTGGAGACCGTCGTCCAGCGCATCCTGCCCAGCGTCGAGAGCTTTCTCGCCCGCATTGCCCAGCGCTGATCGCCGTCAGCGTCCCCTTCTTGCCTGAACGCGGCGGATCACACTGTCGCGAGGAGCTTAAGCCTATGGAATATCGCCGCCTCGGCCGCACGGACCTCAATGTCAGCCTCATCTGCCTCGGCACCATGACCTGGGGCCAGCAGAACACGGAAGCCGAGGGCCATGAGCAGATGGATTATGCCCTCGATCAGGGCGTCAACTTCTTCGACACCGCCGAGCTCTACTCGATTCCGCCCAAGCCCGAGACCCAAGGCTCCACGGAGCGGATCATCGGCTCCTGGTTCAAGTCCCGCGGGGCCCGCGACAAGGTGATCCTCGCCTCCAAGGTGGTGGGGCGGTCCGACAGCACCTGGTACCGGGATGACGGCTCGAAGGCCGAGCTGTCGCGAGTCCAGATCGAGGAGGCGGTGAACAAGAGCCTCAAGCGACTCCAGACCGACTATATCGACCTCTACCAGATCCACTGGCCCGACCGCCCGATGCCCTGGGGCTCAAACCCGACGGTCTTCCGCCACCAGGAGGGTCCGTCGCACCCCATCGCCGAGACGGTCGAGATCATGACCGACCTGGTGAAGGCCGGAAAGATCCGCCATTTCGGCCTCTCCAACGAGAGCGCCTGGGGCACCATGACCTTCCTCAAGCGCGCGGACGCCAAGGGTCTGGCGCGGGTGCAGTCGGTGCAGAACGCCTACAACCTCCTCAACCGCACCTACGAGGTGGCTCTGGCCGAGGTGACGATGCACGAGAACGTGAGCCTGCTCGCCTATTCGCCGCTGGCGCAAGGCTATCTCACGGGCAAGTACCTCGACGGCGCCCGCCCGCCGGGAACCCGCACGACCCTGTTCGGGCGCGGTCAGCGCTACGAGAACTCCACTGCCGAGGCGGCGATCCGCAAATACATTGCGCTTGCCGGGGGGCACGGCCTCGACCCGGCCCAGATGGCGCTCGCCTTCGTCAACTCGCGCCCCTTCGTGACGTCGAACATCATCGGCGCCACCTCCATGGAGCAGCTGAAGACGGACATCGGATCGGTCAGCGTGACGATCACGCCGGAGCTGGAGAAGCGCATCGACGCCATCCACGTCGAGCACTGCAATCCGTGTCCGTAGCAACCGCAGCGTCATGCCGGACGGCGTGAGCCGATCCGGGGGATCGGGTGGAGGATGGAACGCGGGCTTCCCTCCCCACAAGGGGGAGGGAAGCCAGTTGAGCCACACTCCTCACGCGATCTCGGGTTCTGCTGCGCAGCCCTGGGACGACCTCTAAAAGGCGATCGGAACAAACCCCGCCACCAATCGTCTGAGTTGCCATCAGCAAGCCCTGGGAGGTGCCGCATGCCACGTCTGTTCACCGGCATCGAGATTCCATCCGAGATTGCCCTGGCCCTGTCGAGCTTTCGCGGCGGACTTCCCGGCGCGCGCTGGGTCGAGCCCGAGAACTACCACATCACCCTGCGCTTCATCGGCGATGTCGACGAGCGCATGGCCGATGACGTCTGTTCGGTTCTCGGCGAGAGGCGCCAGCGTGCTCCGCTCACCCTCACCATCGACGGGCTCGACAGCTTTGGCGGCTCAAAGCCCCGCGCGGTCTTTGCCCGCACCTCCGGCAACGGCGAGCTGGTCGAGCTGCAGGCGGAGCAAGAACGGCTCCTGCGCCAGGTCGGCCTTGCTCCCGAAACGCGCAAGTTCACCCCGCATATCACCCTGGCGCGCCTGAAGCAGGTCTCCCCGGTCGACGTCGCGCATTACATTGCGACCCACGGCCGCTTTCCGAAGCTCACCTTCACGGCCCACCGGTTCGTGCTCTACTCGTCCCGCGCCTCCGTCGGCGGCGGCCCCTACGTCATCGAGGCTGCCTATCCCTTGAGCTAGGCCTCGACGTTTCGAGGGAAGGGCGTTACAGCCGCGACCATGGCTTCGCTCATCTTCATCACCCATCCGGAAGTGGTCATCGACCCGGATCAGCCCATCACGGAATGGCCCCTGAACGCCATCGGGCGCGCCCGCATGGAGCGGTTCGCGGATCTGCTCGCAGATCGGAACGTCACGGGCGTTTACGCGAGCGCCGAGCGGAAGGCGCGGGACGGCGCGGCCATCGTGGCGGAGCGCCTTGGTCTGTCCTGCCGGATGCGCGAGGATCTCGGCGAGAACGACCGCTCGTCCACGGGCTTCATCGCCTCGCCGGAATTCTGGGAGGTGGTGCGCGAGTTCTTCGGCCGCCCGCACGAGAGCATCCGCGGCTGGGAGCGCGCCATCGACGCGCAGACGCGCATCGTGGCGGCCGTGAACCGGATCCTGCGCGAGGAGGCGACTTCCGGCGACATCGTCATCGTGTCCCACGGCGCCGTCGGATGCCTGCTCACCGCCCATCTCCAGACGGTGGAGATCGGCCGGGAGAGCCGCCCGCAGCATCCCGGCGGCGGCTGCTTCATCGTCATCGACCGGAACTCGTTCACGCTGACGCAGGACTGGCGTGCCATCGAGGATGGATTTGCGGCTTGAGAGGGCATCGGGATCTCCCGTGTCATTCCCGGAGGGACGCGTCAGCGGAGGGGAAGGGAATCCATAGCGTCATGCGTGTGAGTGGATCCCCTTCCCGCCCTGACGGCCGCCGGGGATGACACTGTCGCGTTTCGCACTTGCATCCTGCCCGCTGTGCGAATAGCCCCTTCCTCACGACGCGCAGGACCGAAACGACACCATGATCCGCACCCGCATCGCGCCATTGGCGCCGGGCATCGCCCTCTGTGCGGCGATTGCGCTTGCGGCTGTCGGGCTGCAATGGATCGAGGAGCACTGGACCGGCCGGCCCTGGCTCGAGGCCCTCGTCATCGCAATTCTGCTCGGCACCTGCCTGCGCACCCTCTGGAATCCCGACCAGCGCTGGACGCCCGGTATAGGATTTTCGGCCAAGACCCTGCTCGAGACCGCCGTGATGCTGCTGGGGGCCTCGATCAGCTTCCAGGCCGTGCTCGATGCGGGTCTTGGGCTCATCCTGGGCATTGCGGCCGTCGTGACCCTGGCGCTCGGCGCCGGCTACACCCTCGGCCGGTTGCTCGGCCTGCCGAAGCGCATGGCGGTGCTGGTCGCCTGCGGCAACGCGATCTGCGGCAACTCGGCGATCGCGGCGGTTGCGCCGGTGATCGGCGCGAAGCCCGCGGATGTAGCCTCCTCCATCGCCTTCACGGCCATTCTCGGCGTGATCGTCGTGCTCGCCCTGCCCCTGCTGGTGCCGCTCATCGGCCTGTCGATGACGCAGTACGGCGTGCTCGCGGGGCTGACCGTCTATGCGGTGCCGCAGGTGCTCGCCGCTACGGTGCCGGTTGGCCTCCTCAGCACGCAGATCGGCACCCTCGTGAAGCTCGTGCGCGTGCTGATGCTGGGTCCGGTGGTGATCGGGCTTTCGATCATCGCGGGCCAACAGGCGGAAGGGCCAAAACCGTGGCTCGCCTTCAGCCGGCTCGTGCCCTGGTTCATCATTGGATTCTTAGGCCTCGCGCTGCTGCGCTCGCTCGGCGCCATCCCCGAAGCGCTCCTGCAGATCGTGATGCCGGCCGCAACGCTTCTCACGGTGATCTCGATGGCGGCCCTGGGGCTGGGCGTGGATCTCAAGGTGCTGAGCAAGGTCGGCGGGCGGGTGACGCTTGCGGTCACGCTCTCGCTCCTCGTGCTGATCGCGATCAGCCTGGGGCTCATTCACCTGCTAGCCATTCCCTGAGCCCCCCTTGAAACTGTGCCGTGCCGCTTCATCACTAGGAGACTTCTTTTCTCAAGGTGAAGCCGGATCATGCCCCGATTGTCCGATAGTGATCGCCAGGAACTCCTGCCCGCCCTCGACGGCTGGGCGATGGTCGAGGGCCGCGATGCGATCACCAAGCGCTTCGTGTTCGACGATTTCAGCCAGGCCTTCGGCTGGATGACCCGGGTGGCGCTCGCGGCCGAGGCCATGAACCATCATCCCGAATGGTCCAACACCTACAACAGGGTCGAGGTCACGCTGGCGACCCACGATGCCAAGGGCCTCACGCGCCGCGACGTCGAGCTGGCCCAGCGCATGGACCAGATGGCCGCCGGACTGACGAAGAGATAGGCCATGACAGAGACGCGCATCCTGACCGGCGGCTGCGCCTGCGGCCAGCTGACGTTCAAGGCCATGGGCGAACCGAAGCGCGTGGGCCTGTGCCATTGCATGACCTGCCGCAAGATCAGCGGCGCACCCTTCAACGCCTTCGTGATCTACCCCGTCGATCAGGTGACGATCACGGGCGAAACAAAAAGTTGGTCCGCGACATCGGAATCGGAACGCTGCTTCTGTCCCATTTGTGGCTCACAAATGTTTGATCGGGATGCAGGCGACGAGATCGAGATCAAGCTCGGCGCCTTCAACGAGCCGAACCTGTTCACGCCGACCTACGAGGCCTGGACCAAGCGCCGCGAGCGCTGGCTTTGCACCCCGGATCTCAAGAGCTTTCCCGAGAACCGGGGCGAAGTCGCATGAAGTCGGAGCTTCTTGTCCGGCCAGCCATCCACGACGATGCCGAAGCCATCAACCGTGTGATCTTGAACGGAGGCTCACGCGAAGGAGTGCCGGATGAAACCAACCTTGGATGAAATCGAGGATACGGTGATCCGCATGGAGCAGCACTTCAGAGGCTCTAAAATCCCTGAAGCACAGCCCCTGATGCAGGCCTATGACGATCTCAACAGACGGTTCGAAGCCGACCTGTCGGATCGCAGAGATCTTGCCTTGAGCCGGGGCGGAGCTCTGATGCTCATCAAGTTCCTCGTCGAGGGAACATCGCCTTGACCTCCTGCAGGCCAAGGCGACGGCGGCGTGGTGTCTTCCCCTACTTCGGCTGCATGCGCAGGGCACCGTCGAGGCGGATGCCCTCGCCGTTGAGCATGTCGTTCTCGATGATGGCCTTGACGAGATTCGCGTATTCCTCGGGCCGCCCGAGGCGCGACGGGAACGGCACGTTGGCCTCCAGCGATTTGCGGTAATCCTCCGCGATGCCCTCGAAGAGCGGCGTGTGGAACAGGCCCGGCATGATCGTCATCACCCGGATGCCGAAACCCGAGAGGTCGCGGGCGACGGGAAGCGTCAGGCCGAGCACGCCGCCCTTGGAGGCGGAATAGGCCGCCTGGCCGATCTGCCCGTCCTGAGCGGCCACCGACGAGGTGTTGACGATGACCCCGCGCCCGCCGTCCGGCGTCACCGGGTCCAGGCCCGCCATGGCGGCGGCGCATTTGGAGATCATCGCATAGGTGCCGATGAGGTTGATCTCCACCGCGCGGCGGAAGCTCGCGAGATCGTGAGGAATTAACTCGCCGGTGTCGCGCTTCTTCGCCACCGTGCGCTTGCCCGGCGCGATGCCGGCGCAGTTAACCAGGATCCGCTCGATGCCGTTGGCGGCCCGTGCCGCGGCGATCGCCGAATCGATGGACGCCTCGTCCGTCACGTCGGCCATGCAGAAGACGGCGCCTATTTCCCCGGCAACCTGCTCGCCGCGTTCCGCGTTCATATCGAGAATGGCCACCTTCGCGCCGTTGGCCGCAAGCATGCGGGCCGTGGCCTCGCCGAGACCCGAAGCGCCTCCGGTGACGATGGCTGCCATCAATTTGTCGAGCTTCATCGCTTTTCTCCCTGTGTCGGGACACGTCTTACGGTATCCTCGAACGAACGGGAACGCAGACCATGGAAGGAGCAGACTGGATGAGCGAACCCTTCGTGAAGCCTTTCACCAAGGCCGAGATGGAGGCCATGCGCGAGGCGACCCGCGACGAGGAGGGCCTCAAGCGCCGTTTCTGGGAGAAGATCAAGCGCGTTGCCGGCAAGATCCCCTTCGCGGAGGATCTGGTGGCAGCCTATTTCTGCGCAACGGATCCCTCGACCCCGAGCCGCGTGAAGCTGATTCTCATCGGGGCGATCGCATATTTCGTGTTCCCAACCGATGCCATCGCCGACCTCCTGCCCTTGATCGGCTTTGCCGACGATGCCGCCGTTCTGGCTGCTGCCATCACACAGGTGGCCGGGTCCATCACCGATGCTCACCGGGAGAAAGCCCGACAAACATTGGCAGAGACGCAAGGCCAAGCTAACAGCCACTAGAGGCATCGGCTGAGTAAGAAGAATATATACTTATTGAAATGTTATTTATTATCTTTATATGTGATTCCGTTAGCAAAGAAATGATTTGAAATCCTCCGACTGTTTCAAAAACGAACAAGCTTTGAAGGATACTGAACGGGTCGCGCGAGCGGCCCTTTTTATTGGGCTGCGGTTCAGCCGGAGTCGGCATCCTCAAAGCAACCGCCGCGTTTCGACGCACCGCCAATCTTCCGGCGCCGCCTTAACGGGGATGGTGAAAAGTTCTTAACCATCCGCCATTATGGTCCGCCCCATGACTCCTGCATCTTTCCAGCGCGGCATCGCCGCGGGCATCCTTTCCGCCCTCGTCGTCATCGGAACCGGACCTGCAGCCCTGGCTCAGGCCCAGCGTTCGACGCAGCCATCCACCCGCTCGGCGCCGGCCAAGCCTGCAGCCAAGCCGGCTGCCGCGGCGAAATCTTCCGCCGCCAAGACCACGCCGGCCAAGCCCGCCGCAGCGGCTGCGGCCGGAGCGGCGGCTGCCAGCACGGCCAAGCCGGCCCGGGCTGCGAGCCCCGGCGGCTCGCTCGTGACGTCCTATGGCGACTGGGAGGTCTACATGGCTCAGAGCGGCCGTTCGAAGATCTGCTATGCGCTCAGCCGCCCGAAGGACTGGTCGCCCAAGACCGCCAGTCGCGATCCGGCCTATCTCTTCGTCTCCTTCCGACCGGCGGAGAACGTGAGGAACGAGGTGGCGTTCGAGTTCGGCTTCACGGCCAAGGAGAACGGTCCGGCGGAAGTCTCCGTGGGCAACACGTCCTATGCTCTCGTGGCCAAGGCCACCAATGCCTGGCTGAAGAACCCGGCCGAGGAGGGCCAGGCCATCGCCACGATGGCGAAGAGCGGCACCATGACGGTGAAGACACAATCGGCCCGCGGCTCGAACCTCACCGACCGCTATTCCCTGAACGGCTTCAACAAGGCCCTGGAGCACGCCCGCAAGGAATGCGCTTCGTAGGGTTTCACTTTCCCACAGTTGAAAATCGGCTGATCGATAAGCATCTTCCGGGTCTCAAGCCCGGATTTTGCGTTGAGGCGCTCACTTTTCCGGCGCAATCGTGTTATAAGACCACCGAATTCCCAACAACGAAGGCATGATCTCCTATGGCGACGGTGCTCGACATCGCCAAGCGAAACCCCAATGCGGCTCCTGTTGCCGTCAGCGATGCCGCGCGCGCGGCCGGGTTCATCGAAAAGACCGCGGAGCTGACCGTCGCGGCGGGAGCAGCCCCCGGCGGCGCTTCGCTCGTCGGCCTCACCCGCGACCAGCTGAAGGATTCGCTGTCCGCCATAGGCGTGCCCGAGCGCGAGCTCAAGATGCGCGTGGCCCAGCTCTGGCACTGGATCTATTTCCGGGGCGCCAGGGACTTCGCCGAGATGACCAACATGGGCAAGGAGCTGCGCGCCAAGCTGGCCCAAGCCTATACGCTCACCCGGCCCCAGGTGGTCTCCGAGCAGGTCTCGAAGGACGGCACCCGCAAGTGGCTGATCCGCATGGCCTCCACCGGCCCCCTCGACAAGGGCGCGGAGATCGAGTGCGTCTACATTCCGGAGGTCGACCGGGGCACGCTCTGCGTGTCGAGCCAGGTCGGCTGCACGCTCACCTGCTCCTTCTGCCACACGGGCACCCAGCGCCTCGTGCGCAACCTGACTTCGGCGGAGATCGTGGCGCAGCTCATCGTGGCCCGCGATTCCATCGGCGACTGGCCCGGCGCCACCCCGCCGGACGGCGCCTTCGTGCCGAACGATGGCGGACGCTTCGTGACCAACATCGTGTTCATGGGCATGGGCGAGCCGCTCTACAACACCGACAATGTGGTCGCGGCCATCGAGGTCATGTCGGACGGCGAGGGCCTCACCCTGTCGCGCCGCCGCATCACCGTCTCCACGTCCGGCGTCGTGCCGCAGATGGAGCGCCTCGGCGCGGAAGCCAACACCATGCTGGCGATCTCGCTCCACGCGGTGCGCGACGAGCTGCGCGACGAGCTGGTGCCGATCAACCGCAAATACGACATCAAGCAGCTGCTCGATGCCTGCCGCGCTTATCCGGGCCTGTCGAATGCGCGCCGCATCACCTTCGAGTATGTGATGCTCAAAGGCGTGAACGACTCGGACGCCGATGCGCGCGAACTGGTGCGACTGCTCAAGGGCATTCCGGCGAAGATCAACCTGATCCCATTCAACCCCTGGCCCGGCTCGAAATACGAGTGCTCGGACTGGGAGCGGATCGAGCGCTTCTCCGAGATCGTCTACCGCGCCGGCTACGCCTCGCCGGTGCGCACCCCGCGCGGCCGCGATATCCTGGCCGCCTGCGGCCAGCTCAAGAGCGAGACCGAAAAGCTGCGCGCCCGCGCCCGCATGATGGCCGAGCAGGGCATCGGGGCCGAGGGCGTGTATGCGGTGCGGGACGGGGAATAGACGCCGAAATGCGCAGCGCTGGCGGGCAGTGCGGCGCCTCCATCCACAGCGGCCGCTGGCGAATGTCCTGAAGCTCCCTTAGCTTATGGCCATGATCCGCTGGCTCATCCTCATTCCCTTCGCGCTCCTCATCGCCGTCGGCGCGAGCGGCACCTTCTTCCTCATCGCCTCCATGGTCGATCCCGTGATGGCGCTGCTGACCGGCGACACGCTGTTCGTGGGCTTCTGGTCGCTGATCGATGCGGTCTTTGCGGCCGATGATCCCGGCCCCATCGTGGAGGATGCCTTCCTGGCGGTCGGCCGGATCATGTTCACGCTGCTGATCTTCCCGCCGCTGCTGGTCGCCATCGTCAGCGAGGTGCTGGGGATGCGCAGCCTCCTGTGGCATGGGCTCGCCACGGGGGTGCTGACGGCGGCGGTGCCGTGGATCCTGCGCGGGCAGGCGCGGATCGCCAGCCCCGAGGAACTGCATGTGAGCGTCGTGCTCGGGCTCACCGGCGCGGTGGCCGGCCTCGTCTACTGGGCGATCATCGGCGGGCGCGAGCCGAGGCGAAAGGAGCCTATCGAGCCGATGTCGTCAGGATCTTGATGGCGAAGACCGAGAACAGGCCGGCGAAGGAATAGTCGATCCCGCGCATGAATTTCGGATGGCCGCGCAGGAGGGAGATCACCTTGTCGGCGCCCAGGATCATGAGCGCGCCCATCGGCGTATTCAGCGCGACGAAGTAGAGGCCGAGGAACAGCAGCTTGTCGGCCGCATGCGGATCAGACGCGTCGACGAATTGGGGCAGGAAGGTCACGAAGAACAGCACCACCTTGGGGTTCGTAAGATTGATGCCGACGCCCATGAAGAAGGTCTTCCAGAACGAGACCTCCGTCTGGCCCTGCTCCTTCACACTCAGCGCCGAGCCGTTGCGCACCGCATCGAACGCCATCCAGAGCAGGTAGAGCGCGCCGACGATCTTCAGCACGGTGAAAGCGGTCACGGAGGCGGCAAGCAGCGCCGAGAGCCCCAGCGCCGCGAGCAGCGTATGGACGCAGCAACCCGCCGTCGCGCCCAGCATCGAAGCCATTCCGGCCTTGCGCCCGCCCGACATGGTTTTGGCCAGGAACAGGCTCATGTCGGGACCTGGCGTGACGAAGAGCAGGATCGCCGCCAAGGTGTAGGTGAGCAGGGTGCTGACGTCGGGCAGGAAGGTCATGGGTCGAATCTGGCCGTTAAGATCGCCGGATCATGACTCAATCCCGTGTGCACGGCCACCCCAAAGCCGCTTGTTGAAACGCCGCCCCTGCTCCATGTGTTGATCCGGGCGGTGTAAGAAGTAACAAGAACCGCGAGAAGGACAGACATGACGGCATTGCTCTCAACCGCGCGAATCCGTGCGGCCCTGACCGCCATGATCCTGGCGTTCGGATTGTCTGCCTGCGGGATCAACAACGTCCCGACCCTGGAGGAGCAGGCCAAGGCCGCCTGGAGCGAGGTGCAGAACCAGTACCAGCGCCGGGCCGATCTCATTCCGAACCTCGTCGAGACCGTGAAGGGCTTCGCCCAGCAGGAGCGCGAGGTGCTGACCCAGGTCACGGAAGCCCGCGCCCGGGCAACCCAGGTTCAGGTCGATGCCTCGACCGTCACCGACCCGGAAAAATTCCGGCAGTTCCAAGAGGCGCAGAACCAGCTCTCCGGAGCCCTGGGCCGTCTGCTCGCCACCGTCGAGCGGTATCCGGAGCTCAAGTCCAACGCCAACTTCCTGGCCCTGCAATCGCAGCTGGAGGGCACCGAGAACCGGATCGCCGTGGCCCGGCGCGACTACATCACGGCCGTCCAGGCCTACAATACGGAGCTGCGCACGGTTCCCGGCCGCTGGATCGCCTCCATCGTCTATCCCGATGCCAAGCCCATGGAGACGTTCACAGCGACAGCCGGTTCTGACCGCCCGCCGCCGGTGAAGTTCTGACGGGATGGGAGATGTGCCGCGCGTCCCCTCCCCCTTGTGGGGAGGGATTGAGGGTGGGGGTCGCAACGTCGGAGTGCTGCGTTCATCCATGAAGCAGGAACGCTTCCACAGCCCTAGCTGGTCTGAACGCTCACCTGATCGCACCACCCCCACCCCTACCCCTCCCCGCAAGGGGGAGGGAAAAGTGACCGCACTCGTCATCGCTTTCCTCACCCTCACCCTCGTCCTCTTCTCTCTTCCCGCCCTCGCCCAGACCTTCCCGCCCCTCTCCGGCCGCGTAGTCGATGCCGCAAACCTCCTCAAGCCTGAGGAACGGACAGCGCTCGAGGCCAAGCTGAAAGCCCATGAGGACAGGACCACGGACCAGGTGGTGATCGCGACCCTGCGCTCGCTGGAGGGCTATGAGATCGAGGACTACGCCAACCGCCTGTTCCGGCACTGGCAGCTCGGCCAGAAGGGCAAGGACAACGGCGCCCTGCTCCTCGTGGCGCCGCAGGAGCGCAAGGTACGCATCGAGGTGGGCTACGGGCTGGAAGGCGCCCTCACGGATGCTTTGTCGAAGATCATCATCACCACGGCGGTCGCGCCCCAGTTCCAGAAGGGCAATTTCGCGGGCGGCATCGATGCGGGGGTCGACGCCATTCTGTCGATCCTCACAGGCGACGCCGAGGAATGGCAGCGCCGGGCTCAGGTGCGCGAGGACAGCACCACGGCCATGGATCCGGTCATCGCCTTCATCATCCTGCTGATCCTGTTTTTCCTGATTGCGCGTTTCATGGGAGCAGGCCGCAGCCGCGGCGTCCGGCGGGGCCGCCATGGCCCGTGGATCGTCACCACCGGCGGGTGGGGCAGCGGGCGGTCGGGGGGCGGAGGATGGTCCGGCGGGGGCGGCTTCTCGGGAGGCGGCGGCTCGTCGGGCGGCGGCGGCGCCTCGGGGAGCTGGTAGATGATCTCGAGCGACGAACAGGCACGTCTCGCCAGCGTAATCGGCGACGTGGAGGACGAGACCTCCGGCGAGATCGTTCTCGTGATTGCCGAGCAGGCCGGACATTACCGGGCCGTCCCAGTGCTATGGGCCATGCTCGCGGCGCTCGTCACCCCCTGGCCGCTGATCCGGCTGACCGATATCAGCACCTCGCGCATCTTCCTGATCCAGCTCGCGGTGGCGCTCGCCTTAAGCCTCATCCTCTCCTGGCCGAAGCTGCGCTTCGCCCTGGTGCCACGTTCAGTCAAGCACGCGCAGGCGCACGAGGCAGCCTCGCGCGAGTTCCTGCGGCGCGGGATGACGCGAACCCGGGAGAAGACGGGGGTGCTGATCTACCTCGCGCTCGCCGAGCACCATGCCGAGATCCTGGCCGACACGGGCGTCGCGGACCGGGTCGATCCTGGAATCTGGGCCGGCATCGTCGCGGATCTGACGGTGGCGATCCGGAACGGCCGGATGATCGAGGGGCTGATCGAGGCCATCCGGCGCACGGGCGCGATCCTCGCCGAGCACGCCCCTCCCCGTCTCGACGACGTGGACGAGCTGCCCAACAAGGTCATTCTTCTCGACTAAAGCCCCGGACCTTTCGCCGCTCCCAGAATGAGTCCGGGCCGGGCTGCATCCGTGCCCTGCAGGAGCACCACATAGGCGTCGCCGCCCTGGCGGGCCATGTCGAGGGGCACCTCGAACTGGGCGGAGCCGCCGCGCCATTCGCCGACCCGGTTCAGGCCGCGCACCACATTGGCGTAGGTGATGGTCTTGCCCCGGTTCTCGCCGCGCTCGATCGGCACCGTCTGCGATCTCAGCACCGGCAGGATCCACACCTCGGCCTCGCGCTGGGTGGTGTCGGGGGTCTCCTCGATGGCAATCGAAACCGCGCCGTTCTGCTCGGTGACGATCACGTTCACCGGCAGGGCCTTGCGTCCCTTCGTGGTGTACTGGATCGCCTTCTCCACCTGGGCCCGATCGGACCCGATGGAGGATTTCTTGCCGTTGACGATCATCTGCGGCGTGAAGACCTGCCGGTCGCTGCGGGAATGGGCATAGGCCTTCTGGCGCTCGGTAAAGGCCACATGGGCGAGCGTGTCCTTCCAGCCGAGATAATCCCAATAATTGACCGGCAGCGACAGGGCGACGATGTCCGGCTGGCGGGAATACTCGACCAGAAGCTCATCCGCCGGCGGGCAGGAGGAGCAGCCCTGGCTCGTGAAGAGCTCGACCACCGCGCGGGGTGGGTCCGCCAGAGCGGGCTGCAGAAAGGCGGCCAATCCAAGAGCCGCCAGGAGGATCGCTTTCAATCGGGATACCATGATGCCGCCATGGAACATGAATTCCGCCTCAAGGTGAACTCACGTTACCTTGAGCACCAGCGCATCGTGCGGAAAAGTGGATCCGGGTTTCCGCACGAACGATGCGCTCTTCAACGATTGGAGCATCGGATCAGATCCCAAAAGTGGAATCCACTTTTGGGTCCTATGCTTTGGCAGGCACCCGCCAGCGGCGATGCATCCACAGCCATTGCTCCGGGTATTCCCGCACCCATTCCTCCACCACGGAGGTCATGGCCTGCATGGCGCCCTGCGCGTTGATCTGGCCGTCCGGATCGCGCGGCAGGTCCAGGGGCGGCGTAAGCTGCAGGCGGAAGCGGTGGTTCGGCAAACGGATCACCCGCACCCCGTGGACCGGGCAGTCGAAGCGGCGGACGAATTTGCCGAGGATCGGGTTCACCAGGGCCGGACGGTCCATGAAGTTCACGATCACCCCGCGGGTGAAATGCTGGTCGATGAGCATGCCGAGATGCCCGCCCTTTTCCAGCGCTCCCTGCATGGCGAAGGCCGCGCCCTGGCGGGCCGCTTCGAGATTGCCCATGGTCTCGCTGCGGATCTCGTGCAGCACACGGGCGATGGCCGGATCGTTGGGCGCGCGGAACACCGCCGTGGTGTCGAGCCCGAAGCGGGCAGCGCAGATGGCGGGCAGCTCCCAATTGGCGAGATGGGCCGAGAAGATGAGGCCGGGCCGCCCGTCGTCGCGAAGCGCCAGAAAGTGGTCGATTCCATCGACTTCGGTGCGCCCGGGAACCTCGCTGTCGGGATCGAAGTCGAACAGGCGCCCGAGATGCGGGTATTCGCCGGCCGTGCGGCCGAGATTGTCCCAGGCGGCCATGGCCAGCGCCTTGACCTCGGCGTCCGACTTCTCCGGATAGGCCGCGCGGATATTGGCAAGAGCCGTCCTGTGGGCGCGCAGCAACGGGCCGAAGGTGCGGGTGAGGGCCGCGCCCACCGCGCCGGAGCGCTCAGGACCCAGGGCTCGCGCCAGGGCGAAGACGCTGCGCACGACGCCGACCATCACCGTCTCGGTGAAGCGCGAGACGAGGCTGCGGGGGCGGTGGGGCTGATGCACGTTTTTTTGAATCCTGGCCTGAAATGAAACTCCCCGCGTCTTTTCGCGGGGAGACGCTTTCGTCAAGGTCTGCCGTCGCGGCCGTTTGTACCAGAGGCCGGCTTAACCCTGTCTTCTCTCCCTGAGACCTCATCCTGAGGAGGTCGGTTCATATGACCCATGCTCTCAGGACTAGAACGCCACGAGCACCTTGCCGAAGACTTTTCTGCCTTCCAGCCGCTCGAGGCCCTTCTGGAACTCGTCGAGCGGGAAGACGGCGTCGATCACCGGTGTCATGCCTTGAGCCATCTTGTCCAGCGACTGGCTGATGTTCTCGATCCGGCAGCCGAAGGAGCCGAAGATCCGGTACTGCTGCTGGAAGAGCTGCATCAGGTTCATGGTGGTGGAGACACCCGAGGTGGAGCCGCAGGTGACGAGGCGCCCGCCGCGCTTGAGGCAGAGCAGGCTCCCGTTCCAGGTCTCGGCGCCCACATGCTCGAACACCACGTCGACGCCCTTGCGCTTGGTCAGCCGGCGCACCTCGCCCTCGAAGCGCTCGGTGCGATAGTTGACCACGTAATCGGCACCCAGCGCCTTCGCCTTCTCGCCCTTCTCGTCGTCGCCCACGGTCGTATAGACGGTGCAGCCGATGGCTTTCGCCATCTTGATCGCCGCCGTGCCGATGCCGGAGCCGCCCGCATGGACGAGGATCGACTCGCCGGGCTCCAGCCTGGCGTTGTCGAACAGCATGTGCTGCACGGTGCCGAAGCCGATGGGCGCGCAGGCCGCCTGCTCGAAGGAGACGCCCTTCGGCACCGGAATGACGAGCCGCTCCGGCCGGTTGATCAATTCGCGGGCGAAGCCGTCGATATGGAAGCCCATGATGCCGGCGACGTTCTCGCAGAGATTGTCCCAGCCCTTCCGGCACGCGCTGCAGTGGCCGCAGGTCTCGGCCCCGTACATGGTGACCGGATCGCCCGCCTTGAAGCGCGTGACGCCCTCGCCCACCGCGGCGATCTCGCCCGAGGCCTCGACGCCCACGGCCTGGGGCATCTTGCGCTTGGCGAACGCCATGCCGCGAAATCCCCACACATCGAGGAAGTTGAGCGCCAGCGCCTTCACCCGTACCTGGACCTCGCCCGCGGCGGGCGGCGGCGGCGCATCGATCTCGGTGATGCGAAGGTCACGATCGCCGAAAAGCTGGAGGGAGCGCATGCTTTTAGATCCTTTTCGCCGTCATCCTCGGACCTGTTCCGGGAATCCACGCTTTGCTGGACAAGAACGTGGATAGCCGGGACAAGCCCGGCCATGACGGGGAGACATTGTTTGCGGCGGCTTAAAGGGCAGCAGAGCGGATGGCAAGCTTCCTGCCTGCAATGGTCCTTCCAGATCGCCTGTTGGCGGTCCAGTGTGACTGCGTTCTTACCGATGCACGCCCAGCATCGAGGTCAGGCCGCCGTCGATGGGCAGGACCGTGCCGGTGATGTAGGCGGCAGGCTCGCTCAGGAGAAAAGCGGCAAGGCCGGCGATCTCCTCCGGCTTGGCGAAGCGCCCGGCCGGGATCTGCTTTTCCATGTTCTCGCGATAGGCCGCGTAGGGCGCCATCATGTCCGTGTCGATGAAGCCCGGGGCGATCACGTTGACGGTGACCCCGCGCTTGGCGGTCTCGACGGACAGGGTGCGGCAATAGGAGATCAGCGCACCCTTGGAGGCCGCATAGGCCGCGTTGCCGGGATTGCCCTGGAGCGCCGCCACCGAACCGATGGCGACGATGCGGCCCTGCCTGGCGCGGATCATGCCGCGCATGAGCGCCTTGGCGATGCGGGTGAGCGACCAGAAGTTCACCTGCATGGCAACTTCGGCCTTGTCCTGCTGCATCATGGCGGCGAGCGCATCGTAGGGCTGGCCGGCATTGTGCACGAGCCCGAAGAAGCTCTCGCCTTCAATGGTCTCGCAGAAGGCCTCAAGCGCCGCCTTGTCGGCGAGGTCGATCTCATGGGCCTTGATGGTGCGGCCGGAATGCGCCTGCATCAGCTCGTCGGCCAGGGCCTTCGCGGCGTCTCCGGACGAGCGATAGGTGAAGTCAACGTCGTGGCCGGCGACTACCAGCGCCCGCACGATGGCGGCGCCCACGCCCTTGCCGCCGCCCGTCACCAGAACCCGTGTCATGATCAGGCCCCTTTCGGCTCGGCCCCGAAGACCAAGCAGGTGTTCTGGCCGCCGAATCCGAAGGAGTTCGAGAGCACGTAGCTTACCTTCGCGTCGCGGGCGGCGTTGGGCACCACGTCGAGGGGAATGGCCGGATCGGGCACCTGATAGTTGATGGTCGGCGGGATGCGGCCGGTGCCGATGGTCATGAGCGACATCACCGCCTCGACCGCGCCGGCGGCGGTCAGCGTGTGGCCGATCATCGACTTGTTGGAGGAGATGGGCAAGCTCGCCATGCGCTCGCCGAACACGGCCGTGCAGCTCATGGCCTCCATCTTGTCGTTCTCCGGCGTCGAGGTGCCGTGGGCGTTGATGTAGTCGATGTCCTCAGGCGAAAGCCCCGCATCGGCCAGCGCCTCGCGGATCGCCGTGATGGCCGGCATGCCGTCCGGCGAGGAGCGGGTGCGGTGGAAGCCGTCGCCCTTCTCGCCGCAGCCGAGCACGTAGCCGAGGATCGTGGCGCCGCGCGCCCTGGCGGATTCCGCGTTCTCCAGCACGAGGGCCGCGCCGCCCTCGCCCATGACGAAGCCGTCGCGGTTCTTGGAGAAGGGCTTCGATGCCCCTTCCGGGTTGTCGTTCTGGGTCGAGAGCGCCGAGAGCAGGGAGAAGCGGATGAGCGATTCCGGGTTCACGGAGCCGTCGGTGCCGATGCAGAGCGCGGCATCCGTCTCGCCGCGGCGGATCGCCTCGACGCCGAGCTGGATCGCCGTGGCGCCGGACGAGCAGGCGGTCGACAGCGAGATCGGCGAACCTTTTGTGCCGAAGCGGTCCGCGACCCGGTCGGCCACGGTGCCGAAGATGAACAGATCGTGCCACGGCTTGAACTCGCCCGAGGCCGCCGCCTTCAGCAGGTCCCTGTAGGTGACGTCGCCATCCTGCCCGGAGGCCTGGGCCAATGCTCCACGCTGCGGCCACTCCATCTCGACCGGCGGCACGGCGATGAAGAGCGCGCCGGGAAAGTTCTCCCGAGCAAGGCCCGACTGCCCCACCGCCTCCTCGGCCGCCAGCATGGCGAGCCGCTCGGACAGCATGGGTGCGCAGAAGGGCTCCACATCGACCGAGTCGATGGTGCCGGCGATCGTGGTGCGCAGGCCCTCGGTGGGGAAGCGCTCGATGCGGTGAATGCCGGACTGGCCGGCCGTCAGGGCGACCCAGGTGTCGTCCTTGCCCTGGCCCAGGGACGTGACCACGCCCATGCCGGTGACGGCGACGAGCGGGCGGCCTTTCGTGTCGCGAAGCGCCATAGCCTTCTCCTCAAGCCTTGGTGAGCCGGATGGCGCCCTCGCCGCGCCAATGTCCGACGGAGGTGACGAGGGCTTCGCTCAGCCCGCCCCGGGCGATCATGCCGGCTGCCAGCGCAACGCCGATGGGCGCCTGGGCCTCCATGGTGTGGCCGACGAGATCGCCCGTCGCATGGACGGCAGCGCCGGGCGCGATGTCCTTGAGCGCCGCCTGCTCCTCGTCCGTGATGCCCTTGATGCCGGTGGCGCCGGAGACCACCAGGTCGGGCTTGGCCCCGAGCTGCCGCGACAGGCCGTGAAGGGAGCCTTCGACGCTGCCGGGCTGGCGGCGGCTGCGGTCGGAGGCGACGCCCGCGATGGCCGCAAGCGGCTTCGCGCCGCGCGCGGCGGCGTGCTCGCGGGATTCGAGCACCAGGAAGCAGCCCCCGCTCCCCAGGATCATGCCGCCGCCATCGGCGGGGCGCTCCCAGACGGAGGCGTAGGGCTTCTTCCAGAGGAAGCCGCCCATCTCGTAGATGAGGAGCACGTCGGGCCGCTCGGCATTGTAGGAGCCGCCGACGAGGAAGATGTCGTCCTGGCCCGAGGCGATGCGCTCGCGGGCGATGCGGATGGCGTCGACGCCGCTCGATTCCTCGCCCATGAAGGTGCGCGATGCGCCTGTGACCCCGTGGACGATGGAGATGTTGCCGGCGAGCAGGTTGGAGAGCTGGGCCAAAAACAGGGTCGGGCGCAGATCGCCCATCAGGCGCTCGTTGAGGAAGACGCCGGGATTGTCCGCCCGGCGCAGCCCGGTGAGGATCTGCCCGTCGACCGCATAGTCCCGCTCGCCGCCGCCGGCCGAGACGATGAGCTGCATGCGGCCTTTGAGGGCTGCATCTTCCTTGGCGCCCGCAGAGTCGAGGGCGAGGCCCGCCGCGTAGCAGCCGAGCTTCTGCCAGGGCTCCATCTGACGCTGGTCGGATTTCTTCGGGATCTGCCGATCCCATTCGAGGGTCACCGCCGGGTGGACCGGGAACGGCTCGAAACTGGCCGCATCCGTGTTCGGGGCGCCACCGGCGAGCGCCGTCAGGTGCGCCTCCAGGCCTTCTCCGGCCGAGGAGACGAGGCCCACTCCCGTAATGACGACATCCCGCATCAAATACTCTCCTCCAGGAGGCCGATGCGTCTGGCTTGCGCGCGCATCAGGCCGTCCATGCCTTCGGGGAAGGGCATGATCCGGAAGCGCAGCTCCGCATCGCAGATCGGCTTGCCCTCGGCCGTGATCCTGGCCTTGGTCACCGCGTAGCCGGAGCCCTCATGCTCCAGCTGCGCCGTGACGGTGAGCACCGTACCCGGTCCGACGAAGGTGCGGAAGCGCGCCTTGTCGACGCCCATCAGGAACGGCATGTGGGTGAAGCCCATCAGGCCGAGCACGAGGTAGCCGGAGGCCTGGGCCATGGTCTCGGT
Source organism: Microvirga sp. jy35 (assembly GCF_056148915.1). NCBI lineage: Bacteria > Pseudomonadati > Pseudomonadota > Alphaproteobacteria > Hyphomicrobiales > Methylobacteriaceae > Microvirga > Microvirga sp. jy35. The sequence continues at coordinate 58,898 of NZ_JBWBEW010000014.1, forward strand.
GAGGAGAACGCCGGGCACGAGAGGGTGGCCGGGGAAGTGCCCTTCGAAGACGGGGCTTTCCTGCGGAACGACCGAGGAGACCTCGATCCGCTTGGTCTCGCGGTCGAGGGCCGTCACCTGGTCGATCATTTCAAAATATTCGAGGCGCATCCGACTCTCTTACCCTCTTGCGCCCGGCGGGTTCAATGGGAAGAGACTCCATGAGTCGGCGCGCATATGGATCGCCTCTTCGAGCCGGCCTCGATCGGCCGGCCCGCCGGGATGACTTTTCCTGATTTAAGCCTGCTTGGCGGCCACCAGCGCGTCGATGCGGGCCACGAGGTTCTTCAGGACGAAGTACTCCTCGGCCGGAGCCTTGCCCTCGTTCACTTCCTGGGTCCACTGCTCCAGCGGCAGCTTGATCCCGAAAGCCTTGTCGATCGCGAAGGCGATATCCAGGAAGGCGAGGGAGTCGATGCCGAGATCCTCGATGGCATGGCTCTCGGGCGTGATCTGCTCGCGCGGGATATCGGCGGTCTCTGAAATGATGCCGGCGACGGTCTCGAAGGTGGACGACATGACGCCGCTCTCCTGAACTGCTTGTTGATCTCAACGATGCGGCGCCGGCAAGCTTGGGAAGGGCCGGTGTCCAGACGCTCTTTTCGTCGAGGAGGGTTGTTTCGAAGCGCACCCCTTACACGACAGGCGCCGGACCGGCAACCGATTGGTTGCGTCGAGCCGAATCGGCCTTGCCGGGAAAGCGGGGCTCTGGCCTGCGGCAACGGCAGAGGGACCGGCCGATTGATTATTCGGCTCCCATCGTCGATAAGGCGCCTTCGGTCCTGGAACCGAATGATCTTACAAGAAGACAGATTGCTGGATCGACGTGCTCAACAGGTTCCTCAAGCCTGAAATCCGCTATGCCCGCCGCATGGCCCGGATCGCCCGATGGGACAGACCCGTCGAGGGTCTGTCCGGGCGCCTGCGCGCCTGGGCCCATATGCTCATTGCCGATCACGGCCTGTTCCGCCTCTTCTACCTGAACAAGCACCCGGTCACCGACCGGCTGTGGCGCTCGGCCCAGCCCGCCCCGCACCAGATCGCGGCCCTGAAGGCCGAAGGCGTCAAGACGATCATCAACCTGCGCGGCGGCCGGGAGCACGGCTCGTGGCAGCTCCAGAAGGAAGCCTGCGAGCGGCTCGGCATTCACCTGGAGGAGTTCGTGGTGCGATCCCGCGGCGCGCCGGATCGGGAGACTCTGCTTTCCGCAAAGGCATTCTTCGACACGATCGAGTACCCGGCGGTTCTGCACTGCAAGTCGGGTGCGGACCGGGCGGGCTTCGTGGCCGCCCTTTATCTCATCGTCTATGAGGGCAAATCCATCGACGAGGCCCAGCAGCAATTGTCCGTGCGCTTCGGCCATTTCCGGTTCTCGAAGACCGGCATCCTGGACGAGTTCTTCGACCTTTACCGCCGCGAGGGCGAGGCCAAGGGCATTCCATTCCTCACCTGGATCGAGACCCAATACGACGCGGAGGATCTGGAGCGGAGTTTCCGCCCCGGCTTCTGGTCCAATCTCCTCGTCGACAGGATCATGCGGCGCGAATAGGCCTGGCGCATGGTGCGGAACCGGAGGTCCGCTTCGCGCCATGCGCTCGATGAGGAAAGAGCACCGGATGTCTCCCGAAAGGGCGCATCCGCTGTCGGGTCCGGACGACCCGGCTTTCTCAGGACGCCGCCAGGCTGGGCTCGCTGTCGTCGGACAACTGCAGGCGATGCAGGCGGGCATAGACTCCCGCCCTGGCGATCAACGCCTCGTGCGAGCCCGTTTCCGCAACCCGCCCGCTCTCCATCACGACGATCTTTTCCGCATTGCGGACCGTCGAAAGGCGGTGGGCGATCACGAGGGTGGTGCGGCCCTTCATCAGCTTGCGGATGGCATCCTGCACCAGCCGCTCCGATTCGGAGTCGAGGGCGCTCGTCGCCTCGTCGAGGAGCAGAATCGGCGCGTCCTTCAGGAAAGCGCGGGCGAGCGAAATGCGCTGGCGCTCGCCGCCCGAGAGGCGCCCCCCACCCGGTCCGACCACCGTGTCGTAGCCCTCCGGCAGTCGCATGATGAAGTCGTGGGCCGCCGCCGCCTTGGCGGCGTTCACGATATCCTCGTCGGAGGCGCCGGACCGCCCGAAGGCGATGTTGGCCCGGATCGTGTCGTCGAAGAGGATCACGTCCTGACTCACCACGGCAACAGCCTGCCTCAGGCTGGCCAGGTGCACGTCGCGCACGTCCTGTCCATCGATCAGGACTGCACCCTGGGTCACGTCGTAGAGACGCGGCACGAGGGACAGGAGCGTCGACTTGCCCGAGCCGGAGCGGCCCACCAGGGCCGTGGTCTGCCCGGCCTCGGCAACCAGTTCGACGTGGTGGAGCGCCGCGGCTTCACCGTCATAGGAGAACGACAGGCCCGCAAACCGGATCTCGCCGCCCGACAGCTGCAGGGGCTCGGCACCCGGCTTGTCCTGGATCCGGGGTGAATCGTCCATCACGTCGAAGGTGCGCTGCAGGGCAGCCGCCGCCTCCTGGACAATGGCGTTGAGGTTGCCGAGCGCCCGGATCGGCTGCGCGGCCATGACGAGGGCGCTGACGAAGCCGGTGAAGTCGCCGACGGTGCTCTCGCCGGCGAGGATGCGCTGGCCGATCAGGATGAGGACGACCGCCACAGCAAGGCCGCCGCCGGTCTCCAGGATCGGGTCCATCCGCCCCCGGGCATTGGCTGCCTTCATCTTGAGATCGCGCACATTGTCGAAGGTCTTGGCGGCCTTGGATTTCAGGTAGCGCTCGAGCCCGTAGGTCTTGGCGATGCGGGTGCCGGCGAGGCTCTCCGTGATGAGGCTCGCCATCACGCCGGTCTGCTCCTGGGTCGACGCCGCCACCCGGCGCAAGCTCCGTCCGATCTTCTCCACCGGGTAGGCGAAGAAGGGCGCCACGAGGGCGGCCACCAGGGTCAGGACCGGGTCGATCCAGAGCATGGCGGCGATCAGCGCGATGATCGTGGTGATCTCGCGCAGGAATACGGTCGAAAGGCGGGTGAGCGCCTCCCGGATGAAGGCGAAGTCCGTGGTGAAGCGCTGGGTCAGCGCAGCCGGGCTCTCGCGCCCGATCTGGGCGAGGTCGGCCTCGATCATGTGGCCGTAGAGCGCCGTCTGCATGTCGGCCTCGATCCGGGTCACCACCTTGTTGGTGAGGATCGTGAGCGCGAGCAGCGAAAAGCCCTTCACGGAGGTCACGACGATCACGAAGAGGGGCGCCAGCAGGATGGCCTGCGCATCCTTCATGTCGAAGGCATCGAAAGCCGCCTTGATCAGGACCGGATAGAGCCCCGTCGCGCCGGACACCAGGGCGACCAGCAGGAGCACCACGGCCAGCGTCTTCCTGTGCGGACGCATCCAGTCCTGCCACAGGCGGCTGATCAGGGGGAGGGTGTCACCCCGAAGGATGCTCTTGGACGCCATGGACTTTTTGAATTTCCTATCCTGGAGGCCCGCGGTTAGCATGTGAACCATTCCGCCGCAAATCTTTCGAAATGCTTACGGGGCCTCAGCGCTGGTTTGCCGCTCGTCGGCCGGACCGCCGCCCCTGCTAGACCGCCCGCAGGTACCGCATGGGCCGGCCCGGGGCGATCATCTCGGCGGCCGCGATGATGCCCTGCGCGTCGATGCCGAAATGACGGTAGAGATCCTTGACCGTGCCGGTCTGGCCGAAATGCTCGACGCCCAGGGAACGGGTGCGGTGGCCCATGACCGAGCCCATCCAGGCCAGCGTCGCCGGATGACCGTCGATCACCGTCACCAGCCCGCAATGGGGCGGCACGTCGGCGAGCAGGCGCTCCACGTGGGAGCGGGCATGAACAAGGCCGCGCTCGCGGGCGCGCTGCGCCGCCGTCCAGCCCGCATTGAGCCGGTCCGCGGACGTGATGGCCAAAAGCCCGATGTCGCGCCGGTCCTCGGCCATGAGGCCCACCGCCTCGATGGCTTCAGGCGCCACCGCGCCTGTGTAGGCCACCACCACCTGGGCGTTCGGCCCGGGCTTCCGCAGCCAGTAGGCGCCCGCCATGATGTCGTCGGCGAGCTCCGGATTCATCTCCCGCTGCGGCTGCTCCAGGGTGCGGGTGGACAGGCGGAGATAAACGGAGCCGCCGGTCTCGTCGCGCAGCCAGGTCCTCTCGTCGGGCTCGCCGCCCTCGCGCTGCATGTAGTCGAAGGCCCAGCGCATGATGATGGCGAGTTCGTCCACGAAGGCGGGCTCGAAGGAGGCCAATCCATCCTGCGCTAGGCCTACCAGCGGCGTGCCGATGGACTGGTGCGCACCGCCCTCCGGCGCCAGAGTCACGCCGGACGGCGTGGCGACGATCATGAAGCGGGCATCCTGATAGCAGGCGTAGTTCAGGGCATCCGCCCCGCGATAGATGAACGGGTCGTAGAGGGTGCCGATGGGCAGGATGCGCTCGCCGAAGAGGGAATGCGACAGGCCCAAGGCGGAGAGCACGATGAACAGGTTCATCTCGGCGATGCCGAGTTCGATATGCTGGCCGGACGGCGAGAATTCCCAGTTGTAGGTGGAGGGAATCCGCTCCTTCTTGAAGGTGTCGACCAAGCTCTCGCGGGCATAGAGCCCGCGCCGGTTCACCCAGGCGCCGAGATTGGTCGAGACCGTCACGTCCGGGGCCGTGGTGACGACACGCGCGGCGAGCGGGTTGTCCGAGCGGGCGAGCTCGTTGAGGATGAGCCCGAAGCCCTGCTGGGTGGACATGGCCGGATTGGCCGGGAAGGCGAGCTTTTCAGGCACCGGCACGGCCGGGGCGGTGTAGCGCCGCGTGCCTTTCCGGATGAACGGGACCTCGGCGAGGAAGCGTTCGATCTCGGCCTGCGGCAGCTTCATTCCCTCGAACTTGTCCCATTCATGGCCGGGGCGCACCCCTTGCGTCTTCTGCCAGGCCTCCATCTGGGAGGGCGTCAGCATGCCGGAATGGTTGTCCTTGTGGCCGGCGAGCGGCAGCCCGAAGCCCTTGATGGTGTAGGCCAGGAAGCAGACCGGCCGGTCGTGCTGGCGTGCCTTCTCGAAGGCGTCGAGCAGGCTCGGCAGGTCGTGGCCGCCGAGATTGGCCATGAGCTCGGCCAGCTCCTCGTCCGAGCGCTTCTCGATGAGGCGCGTCACCGGCCCCTGATCGCCGAGATCGTCGAGAAGACGCTTCCTCCAGGCGGCACCGCCTTGGTAGGTGAGCGCGGAATAGAGCTGGTTGGGGCAGGAATCGATCCAGTCGCGCAGGCGCTCGCCGCCGGGCTCCTTGAAGGCCTCCTGCATGAGCGAGCCGTGCTTGAGCACCACCACGTCCCAGCCGAAATTGCGGAAGAGCGCCTCGAAACGCTGCCACAGGCCCTCGCGAATCACTGCATCCAGGCTCTGGCGGTTGTAGTCGATGATCCACCACGTGTTGCGGATGCCGTGCTTCCAGCCCTCGAGCAGGGCCTCGAAGATGTTGCCCTCGTCCATCTCCGCGTCGCCCACCAGCGAGATCATGCGGCCTTCAGGCTTGTCCTTCGCCCAGCCATGGGCCTTCACGTAATCCTGCACGAGGCTGGCAAAAAGCGTCTGGGCGACCCCTAGGCCCACCGAGCCGGTGGAGAAATCCACGTCGTCGATGTCCTTGGTGCGGGACGGATAGGACTGCGCGCCTTTGTAGCCGCGGAAATTCTCGAGCTTCTCCCGGGTCTGGCGGCCGAAGAGATACTGGATGGCGTGGTAGATCGGGCTGGCATGGGGCTTCACCGCCACCCGGTCCTCAGGTTTGAGCACCGAGAAGTAGAGGGCGGCCAGGATGGTCGAGAGGGACGCGGAGGAGGCCTGGTGCCCGCCGATCTTCATCCCGTCCCCGTTGGAACGCAGGTGATTGGCGTTGTGGATGGTCCAGGTGGACAGCCAGAGCACCTTGCGCTCGAGTTCCTTCAAGATGCTCAGGTGCCGTGCGTCAGCCATGTCGTCCCTCCCGGTTTTGCCGAGATATAAGCCCGAAGCTTTTTCGAAGCGAGGCCTAAGACTTAGGAGAGTCTCGAAGGGAGGCTAAAAACGAAAAGCCCGCCGGATGGCGGGCCTTCGTGAAACTCTCATTTCTGAGAGAAATTGGAGCGGGCGAAGGGATTCGAACCCTCGACCCCAACCTTGGCAAGGTTGTGCTCTACCCCTGAGCTACACCCGCGCTCCGCGATGCCGAGGCATCGTTGCGAGGCCGTTGATGTGCCCCAAAACGATGCGCTTTGCAAGAGGGTCCTGGCGATCTTTTCGGCCGGACCCTTGAGCCTGCTTCACCCGGTCGCTAGAAGCTGGCTGGTTTTTCGAACGATCCCGCTGGAGTTTTGCCTTGGCCCATCTGTCCCCGCAGGAGCTTCTGAACCGCCTGTCAGCGCTCGGCATCAAGGCCGAGACGGTGGAGCACGAGCCCGTCTTCACGGTGGCCGAATCGAAATCCGTCAAGGAGCAGGTGCCGGGAGCCCACTCCAAGAACCTGTTCGTGAAGGACAAGAAGGGCCGGTTCTTCCTGATTTCCGCCAAGCACGATACCCCCATCGACCTCAAGCGCACGCACGAGGCCATCGGCGCCTCCGGTCGCCTGTCCTTCGGCTCCGCCGACCAGCTGCGCGCGCTGCTCGGGGTGGAGCCGGGTTCGGTCACGGCCTTTGCGGTGGTCAACGATACGGAAGGCAAGGTCACCATGGTGCTCGACGCCAACCTCATGGAGCACGAACGGGTGAACTTTCACCCCCTGGTCAATTCCATGACCACTGGCGTGTCCCGGGAGGATCTGGTCGCGTTCCTGCGTGCGACGGGACATGATCCGCTGATCCTGCGCCTGCCGGAGCCTCCGGTGGAATTGCCAGACAACCCTTGAGCTCCCATTTAAGCATCGGACCCGGAAGTGGACACCTCTTTCGGGATCCATCCGAGGCTCATTCATGCTGAGCGCATCGCTGGGCGGGGACCCAGAGGGCCGCGTCAGCGAAAACCGAAACCACTTTTCCGCGCGATGCGCTAAGAAGTTCTTTTCCCGCCTCCACCCTTCGAGGATCGCATGCTCTCCGACAACCCCGCCCCCTCCGACGATCTGGTGAAGGACACCACCACGGCGAGTTTCCGCCAGGACGTGCTGGCCGAATCCATGCAGCAGCCGGTGCTCGTGGATTTCTGGGCGCCCTGGTGCGGCCCCTGCAAGCAGCTGACGCCGATCCTGGAAAAGGCCGTGCGCGCGGCCGGCGGCAAGGTGAAGCTCGTGAAGATGAACATCGACGAGCATCCGCAGATCGCCGGCCAGCTCGGCGTGCAGTCGATCCCGGCCGTGTTCGCGTTCCAGCGCGGGCAGCCGGTGGACGGCTTCATGGGCGCCCTGCCGGAAAGCCAGATCAAGGCCTTCATCGAGCGTCTCGTGGGCCCGCTCGGCCCCAGCGCCGCGGAGGAGATCCTGGCCGAGGCCGACCGCCTGACAGCCGCCGGCGACATGGGCGGAGCGGCCGAACTCTACGCCGCCGTGCTGTCGCAGGACCCAGAGAACGTGGCGGCGCTCGCAGCCCTGGTGAAGCTCCACGTGGAGGTGGGCGATCTCGAGGGCGCCAAGCGCTTCCTCGCCATGGCGCCCCAGGCGAAGGCGGGCGATCCGGCCATCGCGGGCGCCCGCGCGGCGATCGAACTCGCCGAGCAGGCGGGCTCGCTGGGCGACCTCGCGGACCTGCAGCGCCAGGTCGAGGGCGATCCCATGAACCATCAGGCCCGCTTCGATCTCGCCGTGGGCCTGAACGCCCGCGGGCGGCGTGGAGAAGCTGTCGACCACCTCCTTGAAATCGTCCGCCGCGACCGCAATTGGAACGATGACGGCGCGCGCAAGCAGCTCGTTCAGTTCTTCGAGGCCTGGGGTCCGATGGACGAGATGACGCTGGCAGGGCGGCGGAGGCTCTCCTCGCTCCTGTTCTCCTGACGCGCCCAAGTTTGGGGAGATCGGAATGGGAATGAACGCGGTATACCGAGGGCCGGAGGATTGCCCGTCGGTCATCCCGGTCTTTCCCCTTCCCGGCGCGCTTCTTCTCCCGCGCGGGCAGATGCCGCTCAACATTTTCGAGCCGCGCTATCTCGCGATGGTGGACGAGGCGCTCAAGACAGACCGCATCATCGGCATGGTCCAGCCTGACGCGGACAACGATCCCAACGCCACGGCGCCGAAGCTCTACCGGGTCGGCTGCGCCGGCCGGATCACCCAGTTCGCCGAGACCGGCGACGGCCGCTATCTGATCACGCTGATCGGCGTCGGGCGGTTCCGCATCGAGGAAGAGCTGCCGCCGATCGATCTCTTCCGCCGCTGCCGCGTGACCTTCGAGCCCTTCACGTCCGACTTCACGGCCCGCGCCGGCGAGAACGAGGTCGACCGGGCCGGCGTGGTGAAGGCCCTGCGCGACTTCGTCGACGCGGTGCATGTGAAGGTGGATTGGCGCGGCATCGAGGAGGCGCCCAACGAGGCCCTCGTGAACGCGTTGTGCATGATGAGCCCCTTCGGCATCCGCGAGAAGCAGGCGCTGCTGGAGGCGCCCAATCTCAAATCCCGGGCCGAGGTGCTCATCGCCCTGACCGAGATCGAGCTCGCCCGCAGCGGCGCCGGCACCGACTCGACCATGCAATAGGAAATACCACGATGGTGCCCGATACACCTCAAGCGGTGGAAGCGACCCGGATCGATCCCAAGCTCCTGGAGCTTCTCGTCTGCCCGCTCACCAAGGAAACCCTGGAATACGACGCGGCCCGCCAGGAACTGATCAGCCGCCGCGCCAAGCTCGCGTACCCGATCCGCGACGGGATCCCGATCATGCTGCCGGAAGAGGCGCGGCCGCTGGGGGATTGAGGCTCCATGCCTTGTTCATCAGACAAGGCGGCGCTAAGGCTGCGGGATCAATCGATCCAAGCCGGATAGCGGTCTCGCGATGCCTCATTTGACGCTGGAATTTACAAGAAACCTATCCGGGTTCGATGCCCAGGCGGCCTTGCTTCACATGAACAGGGCAATCTTCGGCTCAGGGCACTTCGACGAAGCCGACATCAAAAGCCGCGCCATCCCGATCGATTGCTTCGCGATCGGAACGTCGCCCGAAAACAGGGCTTTCATTCATGCAAGGCTGGCTGTCCTGAACCACAGGCCTCCTGCGGTCAGAAAGGCCTTGTCCACGATGCTGCTGCAGGAATTGAGCGGTCTCCTGCCCGAGCATCCGGGGCTTCATGTTCAGATTTGCGTCGAGATTCTGAAGATCGAGCGGGATACCTATTCCAAGAATGTCCTGGACGCATCGTAGGCAGTGGTCCGGCTCAAGGATCATGCCCTGAACGATCCGACACCGCCTCCGCCAGCGCCAGGATGCGCCGCGCCATCTCGGCATGCAGCCGCTCGACCATGCGGCCGCCCAGGCTGATCGCGCCCCTGCCCGCATTCTCCGGCTGCTCGAAGGCCGCCACGATGGCGCGGGCGTTGTCCACCTCTTGCGCAGACGGCGCGAAGATCTCGTTCGCCGCTGCGATCTGACCCGGGTGAATCAGCGTCTTGCCGTCGAAGCCGCAATTGCGGCCCTGCCCGCACTCGGCCCGGAAGCCGTCCGCGTCGGACAGGCTGTTGTAGACCCCGTCGAGAATGTCGATGCCGTGGGCGCGTGCGGCGGCGAGCGCCGTCATGAGCCAGGGCAGCACCGCGGCCCGGCCCGGCAGAAGGCGTGCGCGGGTGTCCTTGGCGAGATCGTTGGTGCCCATGACGAGGCAGTCGAGCCGCGTATCGACGTCGCGGGCGGCGCTTGCGATCGATTCCGCCTTGAGAATCGCGAGCGGCGTCTCGATCATGGCCCAGACGCGGGTACGCTCCGCGGCGCCTAAGCGGCGCAGGCGAAGGCCCACCGCCGCGAGCGTCTCCACTGATGAGACCTTCGGCACGAGGATCGCGTCGGGCGCCGCCGCAATGGCGGCCGCGAGGTCCGCCTCGCCCCACGGGGTCTCGAGGGCGTTGATGCGAATCACCAATTCACGCTTTCCGTAGCCTCCCGCCTGCACGGCCGCGCAGACCTGCTCGCGCGCCTCCGACTTCACGTCCGGCGCCACCGCGTCCTCGAGATCGAAGATCACCACGTCCGCGGCCAGCGTCTTCGCCTTCTCGATGGCTCTGGCGTTGGAGCCCGGCATGTAGAGCGCGCTGCGGCGCGGACGGATGGCGGTCATGGCGTCTTCCTCACGATGCGGATCGGTTTTAATCATGTTCTCAACCGGACAACAGTGTCATTCCCGGGAGGACGCATCAGCGGAGGGGAAGGGAATCCATAGCGTCATGCGTGTGAGTGGATCCCCTTCCCTCGCTTCGCTTGGCCTGAGGATCACAGGTGGAGGTAAAAGGAATGTGGGTTGCAGGCGTCGATGGCTGCCGGGCCGGATGGATCGCGGTGCTCATGCGGGCGGACGATCCACAGGCCCACCGCATCGTGACGGCGCCGACGCTCGCCGCCATCGCCGATGCGCCTGAAAAGCCCGAGGTGATCGCCGTCGACATGCCCATCGGACTGCCGGAGCACACCGAAGGATCGGGTCGCCGGCCCGAACAGCTCATTCGCCCGCTGCTCGGCCAGCGGCAATCCTCCGTCTTCGCCATCCCGTCGCGCCGCGCCGTGGAGGCCGGGGATTACGGGGACGCCTGCGCGATCGCAGCCGCCACCTCCGAGCCGTCGCGAAAGGTGTCGCGCCAGGGATTTGCCATCTTCCCCAAGATCCGCGAGATCGACACCCTGCTGCGCGCCCGGCCCGATCTGATGACGCGCATCTACGAAGTGCATCCGGAACTCGCCTTCTGGGCGTTGAACGGCCGTCATGCCCTCGACCGGCCGAAGAGGGTGAAGGGCGTGCCCTATGGACCGGGCATGGCCCTGCGGCGCGAGCTTCTCGGCCGATCCGGCTTCCTGCCGGATGGCCTGATCCACGCGTCTCCCCCTCGCGGGGCGGCCCAGGACGACCTCCTCGATGCGCTGGCGGGGTTGACCGTGGCGCTGGATATCGCGAGAGGTGGAGGACAACCCTTTCCCGACCCGCCCGGCCGCGACGCCCACGGCCTGCCGGTCGCCATCTGGACGCTGCGCAGCCCCAAGGTTCAATCATGACCATCACCCGCGCCGAGATCGACGCCGCCCATGCCCGCATCGCCCCCCACGTGCGCCGCACCCCGGTCCTGCACCAGGACAGGGCCTTCGGCCATGACGGGCCGGTGAGCCTGAAGCTGGAATTCCTGCAGCACGCCGGCTCGTTCAAGACCCGCGGCGCCTTCAACACCCTCCTGTCCATGGAAGTGCCGGCTGCCGGCGTGGCGGCGGCCTCCGGCGGCAACCACGGCGCGGCGGTGGCCTATGCGGCAAAGCAGGTGGGCGTGAAGGCCCGCATCTTCGTGCCGGAGATCTCGAGCCCCGCCAAGATCGCGGTCATCCGCTCGCACGGCGCCGAGGTGGTGATCGGCGGCGCGCGCTATGCCGACGCCCAGGACGCCTGCGACCATTATGTGGCCGAATCCGGCGCCCTGCGCATCCACCCCTTCGCGGCGGAAAGCACCATGGTCGGCCAGGGCACGGCGGCGCTCGAATGGGAGCAGGACGGCCCCGCCCTCGACACGGTGCTCGTCGCCGTCGGCGGCGGCGGCCTCATCAGCGGCGTCGCCAGCTGGTGGGCCGGCCGGGTGAAGGTGGTTGGCGTCGAGCCGGAAGGCTCGCGGGCGCTCCATGCGGCGCTTGAAGCCGGCGGTCCGGTGGATGTGGACGTGGATTCCGTCGCGGCCGATTCGCTCGGCGCCCGCAACACCGGCGATCTCGTCTATTCGATCTGCCGCGAGAGCGTCGATCACGTGGCCCTCGTGGCGGACGAGTCGATCCGAGATGCGCAGCGCATGCTCTGGCGCGACTACCGCATCGCGTCCGAGCCCGGCGGTGCGGCGGCTCTGGCGGCGCTGATTTCGCGCGCCTATAAACCCCGTTCAGGCGAGCGGGTCGGCGTGCTCCTGTGCGGGGCCAATGTCGAACTCCAGAAGCTCGCCCAGATCGCTGAAAACAGCGCTACTTCTTAGCCTCCATTGCCATCCTCACGGCAAGCCCGCCCAATACCGTGGCCATGATCCAGCGTTGGACGGCGATCCAGCGCGACTGACCGGACAGAAAGACCGTAACGGCTCCCGCTGCTGCAATGATCAGCGAATACGTGAATACGGCGACGGCGATCTGCGTGAGACCCAGCAGCACGGACTGCAGGAGGACGTACCCGCGGGACGGGTCGAGGAACTGGGGCAGAAGAGACAGATAGAACACGGCTGCCTTGGGGTTGAGGACGCTCGTCACCAATCCCATGGCAAAAAGCTTGCGGTTGCTGTCAGGGGCCAGATCCCGCACCTGGAACCCGGCACGTCCGCTCGGTTTCACAGCCTGCCATGCCAGGTAGAGCAGATAGGCGGCGCCGGCGAAGCGAAGGGCATCATAGGCATAGGGAAGAGCCATGATGATCGAGGTGATGCCGAGCGACGTGCACAGGATGTAGACCAGGGACCCGGACGCGATCCCCGCGAGCGAGATGAAGCCGGCCAGCCGGCCCTGGCAAATCGAGCGGGAAATGAGATAGATCATGTTCGGTCCAGGCGTCAGCGCGCTGACCAAAGCGATGAGAGCCAGAGCCGTGATGGTTGAGAGGCTGATCATGGATGTCACGCCGGAATTTTCGCTATTGTATCACGTATCCCGATCGTAGCCGGAAGCCTAGCCTTGGCAAGATCCAAGGACTATGGATTGCCAATCTTATAGGGATCAGCCAAGTGACAGCGCAGACAAGGAGCATGAGATGTTTCCGACCCGCCTGACTGAAGGTTACCGCGCCTTCCTCGACGACCGTTTCCCGCGCGAGAAGAACCGCTTCGAGGCACTTGCCGAAAAGGGCCAGTCGCCGGAGGTGATGGTGATCGGCTGCTGCGACAGCCGCGTGTCGCCGGAGGTGATCTTCGACGCGAGCCCCGGCGAACTCTTCGTGGTGCGCAACGTGGCCAACCTCGTGCCGCCCTTCGAGACGGGCGGCGACTATCACGGCACGTCGGCGGCGCTCGAATTCGCCGTGCAGGCGCTGCGCGTGAAGCACATCGTGGTGCTGGGTCACGCCCGCTGCGGCGGCGTGCGGGCGTTTGCCGACGAGACCGCCCCGCTCTCGCCGGGCGACTTCATCGGCCGCTGGATGACCCTGATCAAGCCCGCCGGCGAACGGCTCGGGCCGCACAACGGCAATCTCGACGAGTACCTGCCCCGGCTCGAACTCGCCGCCATCGAGAACAGCCTGAAGAACCTGATGACGTTCCCGTGCGTGCGCATCCTGGTGGAGCGCGGCAAGCTGCAGCTCCACGGCGCCTATTTCGGCGTGGCCACCGGCGTGCTGCTGGTGCGCGACCCCGAGACCGGGGAGTTCAGGCCGGCGGTGGCAGACATGCCCGAGCGGGTGTCGATGTTCTCGGCACGGGCCGTCGAGGGATAGGGAGCGGCTCAAGGTTGCGCAGGTTGGAATGAGCCCGTTGCAGCGCGCCTGTTGCGTGATATCAGAAATGTGTGTCGGCGCGCGCCTTGGCTAAGATCATCGGCCGCGCTCTCCCTGTTGTGGCACGGATTCCGAGAAGGGACGAACTTACAGTGGGCAAATCCGTATCGTTTCCGGAAGAAGGATGGATTCGGACCTTTGCCCGCCTGCGCCTCCCGACGCTGCGTTCGCGCCTGATCCTTCTCACCCTGGTTCTGCTGATTCCGGCGCTCGCAACGGCGGGTTTCATCGTCCATGCCGGATACCGTCATGACCGGGAGGAGGTCGAGAAGCATCTTCAGGAAACCGCCAGAGCCCTGTCCCTCGTCGTGGATCGCCAGTTCGGGCAGGCCGAGGCTTTGCTCTGGGCCCTGTCCACCTCGCCACAGCTCCTCGAGAAGGACTACGCCGAGTTCGATGCCCGCGCACGGGCTGCGATCCGCCTGCCGGATACCTGGATCGTCGTTGCGGATGACCGGGGGCAGGTCGTGAACACCCTGCTCCCACCCGGCAGCCCTCTGCCGACGATCGAGAGCAAGGATCATCGCAAGGGCCTGGCCCCTGGGACGGTCAGGATCAGCAACCTGTTCACGGGCTTCATGGCGAAGCAGCCGACCGTCGGCCTCGACACCATCGTGATCGCCAAGGACGGGGCCGAGCTCTACGTCACCATCAACATGCTGGCCGACACGATCACCCGGATTCTGGCGGACCAGGGCCTGCCTCCCACATGGATCGGCGCAATCGTCGACCGCAACGGGATCGTGGTGGCGCGGAGCCGGGATGCCGATCGGTTCGTGGGCAGGCCGGCAACTCCGGATAATATGAAGCGTGTTAAGGCCGGGGTGGCGCAGGGCGTCTTCGGGAGCGTTTCCCTGGACGGCGTCTCGACCCTGCTGGCGCTGTCCCGCTCTCCCGGCGCCGGATGGTCGACGATTCTGGCGGTCCCGCAGTCGGAGATCACGGCGGTCCCCTGGCGCTCCGCCCTCTACCTCGCCGGGGCCGGTGGGTTCCTTCTGGCCCTCGGGGCCGTCATGGCATGGCTGGTCGGCCGCAGCATCGCTATCCCGGTCGAGGGTCTTGTCGCCCTGGCACACCGTCTCGGGCGCGGCGAGCCGGTCACCGCCGCCGAGAGCGGAATTGCCGAGACCGACCGCGTCAGCAAGGCGCTCGCCTCGGCCTCGTCGGAACTTCGGGAGCGCGAGGCGGCCCTGCGGGAAAGCGAAGCCCGCCTTCGCGCCACCCACGAGAACGCTGCGCTGGGAATCGCCGAGGTAGACCGGGACGGCCGGTTCGTCTCCGTCAACGAAGCCCGCTGCAAACTCACGGGCCATACCCGCGAGGAGCTGATCGGAGAGCACTTCGCCTATGTCACCCAGGCGGGCAGCCTGAAAAGCGATCTGGACCTCTTCGCACGCCAGGTTGCGGGCGAACTGGACACCTACACCACCGAGACCCAGTTCGCGCGCAAGGACGGCAGCCGCGGCTGGGCCCGCGTGACCAGTACGGCTCTCAAGGATTCGTCGGGCCATTTCCTCTACGCCGTACGGGTGGTGGAGGACGTGACGGAGCGCTGGGAGGCCGACAGGCGCCAGAAGCTGCTCATCGACGAGCTGAACCACCGGGTGAAGAACACGCTGGCGACGGTTCAATCGCTCGCATGGCAGGCCAGCCGCACGGGCGCTTCGCCTCAAGAGGCGCAGGAGCGCTTCCAGGAGCGCCTGCTGGCGCTCTCGCGCACGCATAACCTCCTCAACGAAACCCATTGGGAGGGGGCTTCTCTCAGGACGGTCCTGGAGACGGAGCTCGGACCCTACATGACGCCTTCGGGGCGGGTCGGGATCGCCGGGCCGGATGTGCATCTTGCTCCGAAGGAAGCCGTGGTCCTGGGCATGGCTTTCCATGAACTCACCACCAACGCGGTCAAGTACGGCGCCTTGTCGACACCCGCAGGCAGGATACGGGTTGACTGGGTGATCGACGGGTGGGGCGAGGGAGCCGTCCTGAGGGTGGACTGGTGCGAGCTGGATGGACCCAGGCTCGAGGCCCAGCCGAGTCCAGGCTTCGGGTCGCGCCTGTTGAGGCAGACGATCACCCGGGAACTCGCAGGGCAGCTGGACTTGCGCTTCGAGCGGGAAGGAGTCTGCTGCACGATCGCCGTCCCCATCGGATCGAGCGACCAGCAGGCCGCCTGAAACGAAAAAGGCCGCCTCTCCGGCGGCCTTTCCAATTCTCCTGCGAACCCTTTTAAGCTGCCTGCTTCTTCGGCTTCAGCAGGCCGCGATTGACCATGGATTCCGCAATCTGGATCGCGTTGAGCGCCGCCCCTTTCCGCAGGTTGTCGGACACGCACCAGAACGACAGGCCGTTCTCCACCGTGATGTCCTCGCGGATGCGGGAGATGTAGGTGGCGTCCTCGCCGGCGGCCTCGTGCGGGGTGATGTAGCCGCCGGGCTCGCGCTTATCGATCACCATGACGCCGGGAGCAGCGCGCAGGATGTCGCGGGCCTCGTCGGCGCTGATCGGATTCTCGAATTCCACGTTCACGGCTTCCGAGTGGCTGATGAAGACCGGCACGCGCACGCAGGTGGCGGTGAGCTTGATCTTCGGGTCGAGGATCTTCTTGGTCTCGACCATCATCTTCCACTCTTCCTTCGTGTACCCGTCCTCCATGAAGGTGTCGATGTGGGGGATCAGGTTGAAGGCGATGCGCTTGGGGAACTTCTTCTCCTGCACGTCCTGCAGGGAGTAGAGCGCCTTGGTCTGGCGGTCGAGCTCGTCCATGCCGTCCTTGCCGGCGCCGGAAACCGACTGATAGGTGGCCACCACCACGCGCTTGATGTTGGCGCGGTCATGGAGCGGCTTGAGTGCCACCACGAGCTGGGCGGTCGAGCAGTTCGGATTGGCGATGATGCCCTTCTTCATGTCGCGCAGGGCCTCGGCGTTCACCTCCGGCACCACCAGCGGCACGTCCGCGTCGTAGCGCCAGGCGGAGGAGTTGTCGATCACCACGGCTCCTTGCGCGGCGATCTTCGGCGACCACTCCTTGGAAACCTCGCCGCCGGCGGACATGAGGCAGATATCGACATCGGAGAAGTCGTAGGTGTCGAGGGTCTTGGTCTTGAGCGTCCGGTCGCCGAAGGACACTTCCGACCCCTGGCTGCGGCGGGAGGCCAGCGCCACCACCTCATCGGCCGGGAAGGCCCGCTCGGCGAGGATGCTCAGCATCTCGCGGCCCACATTGCCGGTCGCACCGACGACGGCGATCTTGAAACCCATGTGACTTCTCCTGTTGCGGCTCTCCCCGGAAATCTTGAAAACCCTTCTCGGGTGCTGCCTCTCGCCCCGTGGGAGAGAGGACCGGGGACGACGAGGCTTATTCGGCTGTTTTCACAGCCGTCGTGGCGGTTTTCGTTTTGCTCGTCGTCTGGGTGAGCAGCGCCATTGCCATCGTCCATCCAAAGCCTGGTTGCGGCTTTGATCGCGCCAGAAACACACCAAAGACACGCTTTCGTCAAGCGTTTCCTTGGGCCCGGCGCGTTCAATCGCCCGTCAGCACATCGGTCGAGAGATTGAACCGGTAGAAGACCTTGTTCATTCGCTCGGCCCCGAGGCGCTCGTAGAACGCCTGTGCCCCAAGGTTGGTGCCATCCGTGGTGAGATCGATGCGAGTCAGCCCCTGCGCCCGCGCATGATCCGCCAGCCAGCGCATCAGCACGGCGCCCACCGCATGTCCCCGTGCGTGACCCTCCACGAAGAGTTCCTTGACGAACAGAAGGCCCGAAAGTCTGAAGCCGGGCCGCAGCACGGCGAAGCAGGCGAGACCGACGGCCTGCCCGTCGCGATAGGCCAGGGCGTAGCGCGTTCCTTCGGCCTCGCGCATGGATCGCTCGACCATGGCTACCGTCGGCTCAAGGGCCTGGGCCACCTCAGGGCCGACATAGTGCAGATCCAGGGCACGGATCAGCGCCGCGATCTCGCCCGCGTCTTCAAGGTTGGCAAGTCGGACGAGAGTCTCGGGCATCGGGGCTCAGCTCATTAATCTTCGGTTTACCTTGCTTAGCAAAACCTTTCGGAGCCTGGCCAGCGTCACGGTAGAACATGTTCGATGACGTGATCCGTGGACGTGAGTGGTGGCGCGATGCCGAGGGCGGGCTATGCCGAATGGGACGAGGACGATGGCGTCGACTGGGTCGACGAGCGCCCGGCCCGTCGCCTGAGGCGTAAGCGGCCCTCCTGGCTGCGGGTGATCCTTATGTCATCCTGCAGCATCGCGGGCCTTGCCTACCTGGCCCTGCAGCTGGAACCGGCGCGCCGCCCGGCCGAGCGGTCGAAGGAGGTTCCTTCCTCCGTTCTGGTCACGCCTGCGCCGGCCTGGAAGCCGGTCCCTGCCTCCCCTGCCCCGTATGCCCTCGCGGGTGCTTCAGGCCCTATCGCCATGGAGGCGCGTCAGCACACGAACGGCGCGCGGGAGGACACCCTGGTGCTCGGCCGCTTCGGCGATTTCCGCTATGCCCAGGTGTCCCTGGTGCAGGGGGCGCCCGAAACGGCGGGCAGCTTCTACATCGACACCGTGCGCCGCGCCGCCCGCGCAGGCCTGGCCGTGGCCCATCAGGGCCAGGGCCGGACGGTTCCGTCGAAGTTCGGCTCCCTGGAGGCTGCTCCCCTGACCCTGGCGGCCAGGGGCGAGCAGGCCTGTCAGGCCTTCCGCTTCGCGGATGCGCAGACGGAGTTCAGCTTCCAGGGCTGGCTCTGCGGCTCCTCCGCGCCCGACGACATGCAGCTTGCCTGCCTCATTGACGGGATTACCCTCGCGGGCGGCACGAGCCCCTCCCTGAAGGCGATCTTCGCCAGGGCCGAGCGCAACCGGACCGAGGCCTGCGGGCCGGGCGCCCGCACCGCTTCTGTCTCCGTCAAGCCTCCGGCCCGACCGTAACCGACACCCGGTGCATGACGTTGCAGCCGTAGCCGTTGGGATTCCAGTTCACGGCGCGGAAGGGCTGCGCCCGCCCGTGGCGATCGATCGCGCGGGCAAAAATCTCGTAGAAACCGTCGCCGGGCAGGGCGAGAGAGGCCTGCCAGCGCGTCCAGTCGTAGCGGTTGCGCGGCGGGGTCATCGCCGCCTCAATCCAGGTCGCGCCGCCGTCGAGGGTCACCTCGACCCGCGCCACCTCGTCGTCTCCCGCCCAGGCCGCCCCGCGAACGCCGATGGTGCGCGTGCCCGCTGGATAGCGGCTGCTATCCGCCGGGGCCGTGACGATGCTGCGCACCGGCATCGATTCGAGAATGCGGGTCTCGACGTCCTGCCCATCCGAGCCCGGAGCCAGGGGACGGACCGGCAGGCGATAGGACAGGCCGGTCATGCCGGGACCGTCATGCTCCCGGTCGCGGATCCAGATGCGCTTGAGCCACTTCTGACTGAGCGATCCGGGCCAGCCCGGCACGATGAGGCGCAACGGACCGCCATGGATGAAGGGCAGCGGCTCGCCGTTCATGGCCCAGACCAGAAGCGTATGCTCCTCCAGGGCCTTGGCGACCGGCACCCCGCGGGACATGGCCTGATGCTCGTGGCTGCCGTGCTTGTCGGGATCGGCCCCGAAATGGCCGGTGAACAGCGCGCTCTCCTTCAGGCCCGCCTCGCGCAGCACGTCGCCCAAGGACACGCCCGTCCATTCCGCGCAGCCGACGCCGCCATTGGTCCAGGGATTGCCCTCGGCCTTCGGCTCAAAGAAGGAGCGGCCGTTGCCGCCGCATTCGAGCACCATGCGGAAGGTCTTGTGCGGGAAGCGGCTCTTCAGTTCGGCGAGCGAGAGAGTGAGCGGGCGCTCCACCTCGCCGTCGACCGTGAAGGTCCAGCCTTCCGTATCCGTTGCAGGCTGGGGCAGCAGGCCGTTGTTGCGCACGAAGAAGCGTGCGACAGGCGTCGTGTCGTCGTCGAGAAGCTCCTCGGGTGTCTCGGCCACGAGGGGCACATCGCCCAACAGGCTCAAGCCGTCCTTGCCGACGAGGCTTTCATGCCCTTTGCGCCTGTGCTGCATCGGTTGTCTCCCTTGTCACCTCTGGGTGAACGCCGTGCTTTAACGGAACCATTTTAGCGAGGTCGGCTTGTTCTGACAGTCTTCACACGTATCGACGGCGCCCGGCAAAGCGAGCCGGCGCGCCGCCCCTGGAGGTTAATCCCATGCGCCGCTTCGCCCTTCTGGGTCTGGCCTCGCTGGCTGCGCTCACGACCGTCCCGATGGTGGCGGACGCGCAGGCTCAGGACCGGCCCCTCGTTCTTCGCGTGCAGCCCCGCAGCTTCCTCGATCCAGGCCCCGTGGCACAGCCGGGCACGCTCAACCGCTACGTCACGGCGCCGATGATCTCCTCCGTGGCGAATCCGCCCTGGAGTCATCAGCGCGACCGCTTCGGCGAGGGCTCCCTGCCCGATCCGATCGGCGGGCCGTTCGTGGGCGCGCGCAACCCGTTCTCGGACATCGAGACGACCGGGTCGATCCGCTGACCCTCTCAAGAAACAGCCCCAGGTATCGCCCGGGGCTGTTGTCGTTCTACGCGAGAGCTTCCAGCTCCTTGACGATGGCATCGCCCACGTCCTGCGTGCCCACCGCGTTCATGCCGGGACCGGCGATGTCCTTGGTGCGGGTGCCGGAGGCCAGCACGTTGGCGATGGCCTTGTCGAGGCGGTCCGCCTCGTCGAGGAGGCCGAAGGAATAGCGAAGCGCCATGCCGAAGGAGCCGATCATGGCGATCGGGTTGGCAAGCCCCTTGCCGGCGATGTCCGGCGCCGATCCGTGGACCGGCTCGTAGAGCGCCTTGCGCTTAGCCGTGGCCGGATCCTCCGCTCCAAGCGATGCGGACGGGAGCATGCCGAGCGAGCCGGTGAGCATCGCGGCGATATCCGACAGGATATCGCCAAACAGGTTGTCGGTGACGATCACGTCGAACTGCTTCGGATAGCGCACGAGCTGCATGGCGCAGTTGTCGGCGAGCACGTGCTCGAGCTCGACCTCGGAGAACTCCTGCTTGTGGATGCGCGTGACCACCTGGCGCCAGAACACGCCGGTCTTCATCACGTTGAATTTTTCCGCAGACGACACCTTGTTGCGGCGCTTCTTGGCGAGGTCGAAGGCCACTCGCGCGATGCGCTCCACTTCATGGGTGTGATAGATCTGCGTGTCGACCGCGCGCTGGGAGCCGTCCTCCAGGGTCACGATCTCCTTGGGCTCGCCGAAATACACGCCACCGGTGAGCTCGCGCACGATCATGATGTCGAGGCCTTCCACCACCTCGCGCTTGAGCGAGGAGGCATCCGCCAGCGCCGGATAGCAGATCGCCGGGCGAAGATTCGCAAAGAGGCCGAGATCCTTGCGCAGGCGCAGCAGGCCGGCCTCGGGGCGCACCGCGTAAGGCACGCTGTCCCATTTCGCGCCGCCCACCGCGCCGAAGAGCACGGCGTCGGCAGCCTGCGCCAGCTTCATGGCGTCTTCCGAAATCGCAGCCCCGTGGGCGTCGTAGGCCGAGCCGCCGACGAGATCGGTCTCGGTCTCGAAGCCCACACCGCGCTTGCGGAACCAGCCTACGATCTTCTCGACCTCGCGCATGACCTCCGGACCGATGCCGTCGCCGGGGAGAAGGAGAAGCTTGTGCGTTGCCATGGGAAGACCCCTGTTCTGCTGTGATCGAATGCAGGGCTCTTAAAGGGCCGAACAGGCCGCTTGGCAAGCATTCATCGCGTTGGCCGTTAGGCGGAGCCCTTCAGGGCCGTGACCTCGATCTCGATCTTCATCTCGGGGAGGAAAAGCGCTTTGACCACCAGAAAGGTCGTTGCCGGACGGATATCGCGGAGGATCTCCCCGCAGATTGCGAGAATGGCCTCGGCATCGTCCGTCTCGGTCGCATAATAGGTCACGCGAACGATATCCTCGAGGCCGGATCCTGCCTCTTTGAGGAAGCGCTCGATCGTCTGCCAGCAATTGCGCGTCTGCTGCACCACATCGTCCGGGACCTGCTTGGTCTCATAATCGTAACCGGTCGTGCCGGCCATGAAGATCCAGGGATCGTGCACAACGGCGCGCGAGTACCCGTAGACCTTCTCCATGGGAGAGCCGGAGGAGATGAGCTGGCGTGTCATGGGAGTTTCCCTGATGTCGAGGCAAGCGTAGCAATGGGCCTCCAAGGCCTGCAAGACCCTGCACCTCGAATACACCTTGAGACATGGCCAAACTGAAGAGAAAGCCGGTCAGCCGTTCGCTTCCCGGCGATCCTTGGGCGTCCGCACCACCGTGACCGAGCACGGGGCCTCCGCCACCACCTGGGACGAGACGCTCCCCAGGTAGCGCCGGAGCGCCGAGGAGGCTCGCGCGCCGATCACGATGTGGTCGACATTGTTGTGCCGGGCGTAGTCGACGAGAGCCGCCGCCGGATCGGGAGCCTCCAGCACGCTGTAGGAGATCCTCTCCTTCGGGATCTCCAGGGACGAGGCCCAGTGCCTGAGCTGCACGAGGCGCTGGACGTGAAGGCTGTTGCCCTCCGCGTCCTCCAGGATGTCGACGGCGATGCGCGAGGTTTTCAGGATGTTGACGCAGGCGATCCGCGCCTCGCCCTCGATGGACAGGATGCGCTGGACCATCAGGCGTAAGGATCCGGCCAGATCCTCGCTGCCGGGCGACAGGTCCACGGCGGCGAGCACGATGGGCGCGCGGGAGAGCTGGCCGGCGATGTTGGGCGCCTCAAGGGGTTGAGCCTTCCGGGCCTTGAGCCAGCGCCGGAAGGTCTTCATTCCGCTGTCCCGCTCCAGGCGTCCGGCACGCTCCGTGAGCGTCACCTGATCGGGGTTGTCCAGGTCGAGGGCGAGCTGGGCGGCCGTCGCATAGCGGTCCTGCGGGTCGACCTCCAGGCAGCGCAGGATGATCTCCTGCAGCCAGGGCGGGCAGTCGCGGCTGAGCGCCCGCGGCGGCACCGGATCGCGCCACAGGCGGCGGCGGATCTGACCGCCGCGGGGGTTGCCGAAGGGGCGCTCGCCGGTGACGAAGAAATACAGCATGACGCCGAGGGCGAAGAGATCGCTGCGCGGATCGGCCCGATCCTGCAGCACCTGCTCGGGCGCCATGTAGGGCGTGGTTCCGAAGGGCTCGCGGAATTCCTCGGCCAGGAGATCGGGCAGCTGCTCGTGCCGGGCGAAACCGTAATCGATGATCACGGCCTCCCCGGTCTCCCGGATCATCACGTTGCTCGGCTTGATGTCGAGGTGGATCACGTGCTGGAGGTGCAGGTCGTGCAGAGCGTTGGCCACCTTCACCCCGATGGCCACCACCTCCGTCCAGGGCAGCGGCACCTCGTCGAGACGCGCCTTCAGGGATTCTCCCGGGATTCGCTCCATGACGATGTAGGGCATCGGGTCGAGGGGGCCGGCCGCGACGAAGCGGGGAACATGCGGCCCCGACAGACGCGGCATGATCATCTGCTCGGTCTCGAAGCATACGATGGGCAACGGATCGTCGCTGTCGAGGAGCAGCGGGATCTTCATCACGAGTGGCGTCGGATCGCCTTCTCGGACGACGGTCCAGAGCAGCGCCATGCCGCCGGTGCTCAAATGCTCCCGCAGCTCGAAGCCGTCGATCACCATGCCGGGCTCAAGACGCCAGCGCATGCGTCAGCGGCCCTGTTCGAGGCGAAGCGCGAGCTTCTCAGGCAAGCCTGCCTGCCGCACCTTCCGGGCGGCCGCGGCCGTGTCGTAGGGCACGCGCAGGTAGCGCAGGTTCTGACGGGCCGTATCGAAGACCGCGTAGTTCGCCGCCGCCACCCCGTCCCGCGGCTGCCCGACCGCGCCGATGACGGCAAGCCACGTGCGGGTCGGCAGAAGCGGGATGTCGTTGTCGGCCACCGGCGAGAAGCTTCCTACCTTCGCGGTGGTGCTCATATGGTAGAGCATGGGCACATGCACATGGCCGCAGAAGGTGACGTGCGCCTCGACCCGCGAGAAATGCCGGATCGCCTCCATGGGTCCGTCCATGTAGTCCCAGTTGCGCGGGGCATAGCCGTTGGCGTGGACATAGAGGACGTTTCCGTCCTCATGGATGAGCGGAAGATCGGCCAGGAACCGGCGCTGCTCGGGCCCGAGCTGCCCGCGGGTCCACTGGATCGCCTGCCGGGCCGTGCTGTTCATGTCCTCGTCCGACCCGTCGATGGCCGCGTCATGATTGCCGAGGAGCGCGATGGCGCCCTGATCCACCAGGGTCCTGACCGTATCGACCACCCAGGCGGGATCGGCCCCGTAGCCGACATAGTCGCCCAGGAAGACGAAGCGGTCGACCTTGAGCAGGCGCGCATGGGCGAGGCAGGCCGAGAGCGCTTCGCGGTTGCCGTGGATGTCGGTGAGGATGGCGATGAGCATGGGGTAGTACAACCGCAAACGCGCCGGCGCGGCAAGCTAGCTGGTGGAAGAGTCGAACGGCTCGGAGAACGGGTCAGGCGGGGCGCCGGGTGAACAGGAGCGCGACGCCGAAGCCGATCATCGTCGCGCCGGAGATGCGGTTGAGCCAGCCGAAGACGTGCCTGCTGCGGCTCAAGGCACTCAAGCGCTGGCCGAGCACCGCATAGAAGAGCACGGCAAGAACTTCCAGCACGAGGAAGATCAGGCCGGTCAGCGCAAAGCTCGTCCAGTATGCCTGCGGCTCGATGAATTGCGGCAGGAAGGCCGTGAAGATCAGGATCGCCTTGGGGTTGCCGATGGCAGTCCAGAATTCCTGCAGGCTCAAGGACCGCAGGGAGCGTTCAGGCGCAGGCTCGAGCGAGGCCTTTACCGCGCCGGAGGCCCGCAGGATCCTGAATCCGAGCCAGACCAGATAGGCGGCGCCCGCCCATTTGAGGATCGTGAACGCCGTCTCTGACGCGGCAAGCACCGCGCCGACGCCAAGAGCCGTCAGTCCGATCATCAGCGCGAAGGCGACGAGCCGTCCTCCCGAGGCGAGGACGGCCGTGCGCACGCCCTGCTGCAATCCGTATGTGAGCGACAGCAGGTTGTTGGGGCCGAAAGCCAGATTCAGGGCGAAGCACGCCGGCACGAAGAGAAGAAGCGTGCTCCCGCTCATCGGCCCCTACCCCCGCAGCGCCTGCAGCACCTTGCCGCCGGGCCGGCCGCGCGGCTCAAGGCCGATGCGGCGCTCCACGTCCTTGATCGCCTCGCGGGTCTTGGAGCCGATCCTGCCGTCCGGCTCGCCCACATCGTAGCCGCGGGCGGTGAGCAGGGTCTGCAGCTCGCGGCGCTGGGCACGCGACAGGGGCGGATCGTCGGTCGGCCAAGCGGTCTGGATGCCCGGCAGGCCCTTCAGGCGATCCCCTAACAGGGCGATGGCCAGTCCGTAGGACTCGGCGGCATTGTAGGAATAGACCGCGTCGAAGTTCCTTGTGACGATGAAGGCGGGGCCGTTCACGCCCGCCGGGATGATGATGCCGGCCGCGTAACTGCCCTCGAGCGGACGCCCGTCGAGGCGGCGCACGCCCATGGCGGCCCAGGTGGACAGCGGCTTCTTGTTCTTGCGCCCGGCGAGGCCCTGGTTGAAGTTCGCCGGCAGGCGCACCTCGTAGCCCCAGGGCAGCCCGTTCACCCAGCCGGCCTTCTTGAGGAAGTTCGCCGTGGAATGCACCGCATCCGGCACGGAATTCATGATGTCGCGGCGGCCGTCCCCGTCGCCATCGACGGCAAGGCGCTGGAAGGTGGAGGGCATGAACTGGGTGTGGCCGAAGGCGCCGGCCCAGGAGCCGCGCAGATTCGCCGGGTTGATATCCCCGTCCTGCACGATCTTGAGCGTCGCCATCAGCTCGCCCTTGAAATACTCGTTGCGGCGGGGCGCGTAGCAGACGAGGGTCGTGAGCGACTGCACGAGGGGCCGCCCGCCGATATCCTTGCCGAAATTCGATTCCACGCCCCAGACGCCCGCGATGGCATGGCGGTCGACGCCGAAGCGGGCTTCCGCCGAAGCCAGGGCCTGACCCCACTGGCGCATAGCCGTGCGGCCGTCCTGCACCCGCTCGTCGTCCACGAGGGCGGCGAGGTAGTCCCAGATCGGCGTCTTGAACTCCGGCTGGTTGCTCATGAGGTCGAGGATCGTCAGGTCCGGGGTGATGCCGCGGGTCGCGACATCGAAAGCCTGGCCGGAAATGCCCTTGGCAGCGGCCTGGGATTTCAGGCCGGCGAGGCAGGAGCCGAAATCGGCCTGGGCCGCAGCCGGGGTGGCAAGGCCGAGGCCTGCGAGAACGAACAGAGTGGGGGCAAGAAGATTCTTCATGCGCCGCACCTTGCAGGGAATTTGGTTAATCTTGTGAAAACGGGGCCGTGCCTCACGCTTTCGTCATGACCGAACCTCGGCTCAGCCGGCCTCGATCTCCGGATCGGGAAGATTGCACTGGATCCAACGGTCGTTCACATGAACGTCGGTGGTCTCCAGCCGCCCCGGACCGAGATTGACGAACTTGTGCGGAACATGGGCTGGTCCGAAGACGACCTGGCCCTTCTCGCATTCGAAGCGCTGGTCGCCCACGGTGAAGAGCGCCCGCCCCTCGCGGATGATGAAGATCTCGTCGTAGGGATGAACGTGCCATTTCGGCCCGACGCCGACCTCTTCCGTGGAATAGAACAGCACGGTCGCGCCGGTGCCGAAGGTATGCCCCTCGACGTGGCCCTTCCAGAAAAGGTCGGGATGGGTCGCCCATTCGGCGCGATCAAGAATCCGTGGCTTGCCCTGTGTCATTGCTCATCCTCATGTCCTGAGGATGATAGCTTAAGCCCAGGCGCGCTCCGAGAGCTTCTTCTCGAAGCTGTCGATGGCGGAAGCCTTTTCCATGGTGAGCCCGATGCCGTCGAGGCCGTTGAGCATGCAGTGCTTCTTGAACGGGTCGATGTCGAAGGTGATCTTGCCGCCGTCGGGGCCGCGGATCTCCTGGTTCTCGAGATCGACCGTCAGGGTGGCGTTGGCGCCGCGGCTGGCATCGTCGAAGAGCTTTTCCAGGTCTTCCGGAGAGACCGTGATCGGCAGGATGCCGTTCTGGAAGCAGTTGTTGTAGAAGATGTCGGCGAAGCTCGTGGAGATCACGCAGCGGATGCCGAAATCGAGCAGGGCCCAAGGGGCATGCTCGCGGGACGAGCCGCAGCCGAAATTGTCGCCCGCCACTAGGATCCTGGCATTGCGGTAGGCCGGCTGGTTGAGGACGAAGTCCGGGTTCTCCGAGCCGTCCTCGCGGTAGCGCATCTCCGAGAAGAGGCCGGTGCCGAGCCCCGTGCGCTTGATCGTCTTCAGGTACTGCTTGGGGATGATCATATCGGTGTCGATATTGATGATCCGCAGCGGCGCCGCGACGCTTTCCAGCACGGTGAACTTGTCCATTGTCCTCAATCCTTCGGGCGGCAGCCGGGCCGCTACAGACGCCTCATATCAAAGGCTCTCGGAGACCGCTAGGGCAACGATGGCCGCATGAGGGTCGAGCGGTCGTCACTGCCGACAGCCAAGCTTTCCTCCAGGTCCGCATAGGCAGCCTCGATCCGGACCGGGATTTCGACATGAACGATGAATCCCTTGCCCCTGGGGCCATACCCATGAGGGTCGTCGCGCAATCGGGGGATCTCTCCCATGACCAGGGAGAGGAACCGGTCCATCGACCACAATCCGGCAACCCCGCTCAAGGCGAACCGAAGCTCCTCCCCCGCGAGGCTGACGCGAGGCGTGAATGTCGGCCAGTTGAGGATAGACAGGCTGGGCAGGTCGCTCCAGACCTTGCGGAATGTGGCATCGGCCCGCCTTTGCATCGTCGGAACCTGAATCAGCAGGATCGCTCTCATGGGCAGGCCGGAATCCTCCATGACCTTGCGCGAGAACTTGGCGTTCTCGCCGCTGTTGGTGGAATCAGGCTCGATGAGAATGCTGGACCGATCGATGCTCCAGAAGCGCTCGGCGATATCTGCAAGGATGTGAGCCTCGGTTCGCGCCTCGGTTCCTACGGCTCGGTAGACCGGGTGTGTTGCGACCTTCCGGCGCAAAACCTCCGTTGCATGGCCGATCCCACCCGTGATCAGGAGTTTTGAGCTGACACGGCTCTTGATGGCACGAAAGGCGCCCTCGGCTGTCTCGAGAACGCAATTGCCCGCCAGGATGACGCAATCGATGGACCGAGCCGCCATGTCCTCAGGCAAGCCGTCAGATCCTTTAGGCCCAAAGTCGTCCAAAGCCAGGAAAGCGGCCACTTCATTGAGCGCCGCTACACTCCGCGGCGTGAACCGAAAGGCGTTCTGATCCATGGGTGGGTTCACGGGTGAGAAGTTGTGACAGGGGCTATCCAGCAGCAGCCTCGATCGCTTCCATGTCCTCGTCGGAGAGACCGAAATGGTGGCCGATCTCGTGGACGAGCACGTGGGTGACGATGTGGCCCAGGGATTCCTCGTGCTCGGCCCAGTAATCGAGGATCGGGCGGCGGTAGAGCCAGACCATGTTGGGGAACTGGCCCGTCTGCATCATGGCGCCGCCCTGGGCGAGGCCGATGCCGCGGAAGAGGCCCAGAAGATCGAAAGGCGTCTCGCAGCCCATCTCGCTTAAGGTCTCGTCGTCGGGGAAATCCTCGACCCGGATCACCACCCCCTCGCACAGGGCGCGGAACGCCCCCGGCAGGCGCGCATAGGCTGCCTCGGCCAGGGTTTCCATGTCGTCGAGGGAGGGTGCCTGGAGGTTGGCCAGATCGGTCATGGTCTAGAGGACGTCGAGTTGAACGAGGAGCCAGAAGCCGAGGATCACGACGCCGATCAGGGACAGGACGCGTCCGATGCGGCGGCCCCAGAGCTCGATCGGGTCGGTGTCGCCGTCCGGGCCCGCCCCCATGGCGTCCCTTGCACTGAGATGATCGCCAGCCCGGCGGCCCATGCGGGCGAGCGCGGAGGAGCCCAGCGTCTCCGTGTCCCGCTGCACCCGCTCCAAGGCCTCGCGGGCCTCTGAGGCCTCGCGGGTGTGCCGCTCGCGGTCGTTCATCGGTGCCTCCCGGCTTAACATTGGCTTCACCATGACGCCTCAACAGCCCCTTCGCAACGGAACGCCTCAGAGGCTCAGCCGTTAACTGCCCCGGATAACCAATTCTTGAAGAGGCAACAATGCGTACGATTCTCGGTGTCCTGGCTGTGGCCGGGCTGACTTTTCTCGGTGCCGGCACGGCGTCGGCCCAAGGCGTCGATGTGCGGATCGGCCCGAACGGCGTTCGCCTGGAGCAGAACCGCCCGGCCTACCGTGAGCGGATCATCGAGCGCCGTGTGGTGCGTCCCGCCCGCACCCGCACGGTCTGCCGCACGGTGATGGAAGAGCGTGTCCGCCGCAACGGCGTCGTCGTCCGCCGCCCGGTCGAGCGCTGCCGCCAGGTGGTGGCCGGCGGTCGGCGGGTCTATGTGGACTGAGCTTTAAGCATCTTTCATGAGAAAGGCCGTGCCTCGCCCGAGTCACGGCCTTTTCGTTTCGAGCGGCGCGGTGGATCAGCCGAAGGTGCGGATGTCCACGAAGCGGCCCGCGATCGCCGCCGCCGCCGCCATGGCGGGCGAGACGAGGTGGGTGCGGCCCTTGAAGCCCTGACGGCCCTCGAAGTTGCGGTTCGACGTGGAGGCGCAGCGCTCCCCCGGAGCCAGCCGGTCGGCGTTCATGGCCAGGCACATGGAGCAGCCGGGCTCGCGCCAGTCGAAGCCGGCTTCCCTGAAGATCCTGTCCAGCCCTTCGGCCTCCGCCTGCATCTTCACGATGCCGGAGCCGGGCACGATCATGGCGCTGACGGTTCCCGCCACGCGCTTGCCTTCCACCACCTTGGCCACTTCCCGCAGGTCCTCGATGCGCCCGTTGGTGCAGGAGCCGATGAACACGCGGTCGAGCGCGATGTCGGTGATCTTCGTCCCGGGGGTAAGGCCCATATACTCCAGGGCGCGCCACTTGGAGCGGCGCTTGTTCTCATCCTGGATCTCATCCGGGTTCGGCACCACGCCGGTGACCGAGATCACGTCCTCAGGAGACGTGCCCCAGGTGACGATGGGCGGAAGGTTGGCCGCATCGAGGCGGATCTCGCTGTCGAAGAACGCGCCTTCGTCGGTGCGCAAGCTGTCCCAGTAGCGCACGGCCGCATCCCAGGCCTCGCCCTTCGGCGCCTTGGGCCTGTCCTTGAGATAGGCATAGGTCTTCTCATCGGGGGCCACCATGCCGGCGCGGGCACCGCCCTCGATCGACATGTTGCAGATGGTCATGCGGCCTTCCATGGACAGGAACCGGATGGCCTCGCCCGCATATTCGATCACGTGGCCGGTGCCGCCGGCGGTGCCGATCTCGCCGATGATGGCCAGGATGATGTCCTTGGCCGTGACGCCGGCGGGCAGCTGCCCGTCCACGGTCACGCGCATGTTCCTGGCCTTCTTCTGGATCAGCGTCTGGGTGGCGAGCACGTGCTCGACCTCCGACGTGCCGATGCCATGGGCCAGCGACCCGAAGGCGCCGTGGGTCGAGGTGTGGCTGTCGCCGCACACGATGGTCATGCCCGGTAGCGTAAAGCCCTGCTCGGGGCCCACCACGTGGACGATGCCCTGGCGGGTGTCGAGCTCGTTGAAATACTCGACGCCGAAATCCTTGGCGTTCTGGGCGAGAGCCGCCACCTGGGTGGCGGCCTCGGGATCCTCGATGCCGTGGGAGCGGTCGGTAGTCGGAACGTTATGGTCCACCACCGCCAGGGTCTTGTGCGGCTGGCGCACCTGACGGCCGGTCATGCGCAGGCCTTCGAAAGCCTGGGGGCTGGTCACCTCATGGACGAGGTGGCGGTCGATGTAGAGAAGGCACGTTCCGTCATCCTGCTGATCGACGACGTGATCGTCCCAGATCTTGTCATAGAGGGTGCGGGCTTTGGCCATGGTTCTCTTCCAACGGTCTCGACAAGGGTGATTTCAGCGTGTTTAGCGGCTCGGCCCTCCCGGGAGAAGATCCTTTGGCGCAGGCCGCATTGAAATGATCGCATAGCAGAGATGATGCAGCGCGCAATTATATTTTTGTCGCGCCGGATCGTCCGCAAAGCTTGCCCCATCAGCAAAAAAGCGCGGTTTGCACCGCGCTTTGTCAAATTCTGCCGTGAAGCGCGAGCCTTACTCGGCCGCAGCCGGGGTCTCGGTCCTCTTCTCGGTGCGCTCGGCGATACGGGCCGACTTGCCGCGACGGTCGCGCAGGTAATAGAGCTTGGCGCGGCGGACGGCACCGCGGCGCACCACCTTGATCGAGTCGACGTTCGGCGAATAGATCGGGAACACGCGCTCGACGCCTTCGCCGTAGGAGATCTTGCGAACCGTGAAGCTCTCCTGGAGGCCGCCGCCCGAACGGGCAATGCAGACGCCTTCATAGGCCTGGATGCGCGAGCGCTCGCCTTCCTTCACCTTCACGTTGACGATGACGGTGTCGCCGGGCTGGAAATCCGGGATCGTCTTGGCGAGCTTGGCGATCTGCTCCTGCTCGAGCTGCTGAATGATGTTCATGTCTGTACTCCTGCCGTTGCGCGGCCTCAGGGCAAGCCCCGGACCCGCTGGATTTCGGCGTCCTGTTTTAAGTTGAGGCCGCGCCTATACAGGAGTTTGGGGGGGTTGTCGAGCCTCTGCACCTTCCGTCATCCCGGATCGGCTCCGCCGTCCGGGATGATTGCTGTTTGAACCTCTGCAGCAGGCACGACCTCCGCAAACATGTACCGCTCGAACCAGTCCGGGAACGCCTTTGCGAGTTCGCGCGACCCTTCCACGATCAGGCCTATCCGCTGCGCCTCGGTAAAGCTCACGTCGCCCCGCCACCAGGCGACCAGCGCAGGCAGGCGGGCGCGGATCCGGAGCGGCTCCGGGAAGCCCGGGTTCTGCGTGCAGAGCGAAACCTCCCCCTCCTTGAGCAAGAGGAAGCGTGGCTGGCGCTGCCCCTCGACCGTGAAGCGGATAACGATGGGGTCCTTCGGCAGGGCATCCACGCGCACCCGCCGCTGCATGTCGACCAAAACGGGCTCGAGATCGAGGTCCTCGTCCTCAGCACGGCGCGGCAGCCATCGCTGGCCCCAGGTGCCGAGCGCGCCCACGATCCCCATCAGCTCCCGGCCGGCTTCGGTGAGCGCATATTCCGGGCCGTGCTCGCCTTCAACGCGCGACACCGCTCCGGCATGAACCAGTTCCTGCAGGCGCTCGGACAGCATGGTGCGGGAGATGCGCGGGATGCCGCGGCGGATGTCGTTGAACCGGCGGCTGCCGCAGAGAAGCTCGCGCACCACGAGAAGGGTCCAGCGCCCGCCGACGGCCTCGTGGGCGCGGGCGACGGAACAGAACTGACCGTAACCTGCCATGAGAAAAGCGCTACCATGACGGCCGAGGGCCGGAAAGTCCGGATTCCGGACCTGACGGGAAGCCTGCCCGGCTGTAACGAGAATGCACCTTTTCGGACAGCCCCCATGACCGCACAGCCCCGAACCATCCTCGACCGCATCGGCAACACCTCACTGATGGCGCTCCGCCACATCGTGCCGGTCGACGGCGCGCGCATCCTGCTGAAATCGGAGAGCGAGAATCCCACCGGCAGCATGAAGGACCGCATGGCGCTCGCCATGATCGAGGCGGCGGAAGCCGATGGGCGCCTCAGGCCCGGCGGCTCGGTGGTCGAATATACCGGCGGCAGCACCGGCGTGTCCCTGGCACTCGTCTGCACCGTGAAGGGATACCCGCTCGACCTCGTGACCTCGGACGCCTTTTCGCGGGAAAAGCTCGATCACATGCGGCTCCTCGGCGCGACGCTTCACATCGTCGAAAGCGACAGCGGACGCATGACGGAAAAGCTCACCAGGGACATGATCGAGCAGGCGCGCGGGATCGCTCAGGCGAAGGGCTCCTTCTGGACCGACCAGATGAAGAATCGGGATCAGCTCGCCGCCTATCACCGGATGGCGGACGAGATCTGGGAGCAGACGGGAGGCCGCATCGACGGCTTCGTCCAGAGCGTGGGCACCGCGGCTTCCCTCCGGGGAATCGCCGAAGGGCTGCGCCGCCGTCACGACGGAATCCGGATCGTTGCCGTGGAGCCTGCCGAGTCGGCGGTGCTGTCGGGCGGGCCGTCCGGCGCGCACAGGATCGACGGCATAGGCGCGGGCTATGTGGTGCCTCTCTGGCAGGACACGATGGCCGACGGCATCGAGCGGGTCTCGACGGAGGAGGCCATGGCGATGGCCTATCGCCTCGCCCGCGAGGAAGGCCTGTTTGCCGGCACGTCCACCGGCGCCAACGTGCTCGCGGCCTTGCGGCTCGCGCAGAAGCTGGGGCCGGAAGCGACCGTCGTGACGGTCATGTGCGATACGGGGATGAAATACCTGAAGACCTTCGGGGCACGGCTCGCAGCGGACGCACGCTCCTGATCGATCAGCGGATCGGCGGCAGCCGGCGCTTGACCGGGGATGCCTTGACGATGGAGGTGCTGGTCTGGGCCCGCTGGGCGATCCGCTCCAGGATCGGGTCGAGCTCGTCGATGGAGCGCAGGAGATAGCGTGCCACGAAGCAGTCGTCTCCCGTCACCTTATCGCACTCGATCACCTCGGGACTCTCGATCAGGAGCTTCTCCACGTGATGCAGCTGCCCCGGCAGGGGCCGGATGCGCACGATGGCGGTCAGGGTGTAGCCCAGGGCCTTCGGGTCGAGTTCGACCGTATAGGCACTGACCACGCCCTCCTCCTCCAGCCGCCGCAGCCGCTCGGCGACGCTCGGGGGCGACAGACCCACGCTTCGGGCGAGTTCCGCATGGGAGAGTCTGGCGCTGTCGCTCAGGAGCCCGATCAGCGCCTGATCGATCTTGTCCAGAACCGAATTCCGGCTCTTAAGGTTTTTCGCTGAAGTCGCCATTGCTTCGAAGGCCAAGTGTTGAAACCGCTTTCGATCCTGAAAGTACGCCCATCTCGGTAAAAGATAAACTTCTGCCCTCGTCACAGGAGGTGCAGTCATGAAATCGCAGATGGAGCTGTCGGGACGGCTGGAGATGATCGCCGCGATGGCGCTCTCGGGGACCATTGGGTACTTCGTCGTCGAATCCGGCCAGAGCGTGTGGAACGTGGTGTTCTTCCGCTGCCTGTTCGGGGCCTTGAGCCTGTTCGCCTATTGCCAGGTCAAGGGACTGCTCGCGCCCTGGCCGTTCTCGACCCGGACGCTGATGCTCGCGACCCTGAGCGGCGCGGCCATCGTGCTCAACTGGGTGCTGCTGTTCTCGTCCTACGGGCATGCATCGATTTCGATCGCCACCGCCGTCTACAACACCCAGCCCTTCTTCCTGATCCTGCTCGGCGTGATCCTGTTCGGGGAGCGGCCGACGGGAGATGCGCTGGGCTTCATCGCCCTTGCCTTCATCGGGCTCCTGATGGTCACGCAGGTCGAGGCCGGGAGCCTCTCATGGAGCAGCAGCTATGTGACCGGGCTGCTGCAGGCCCTGGGGGCTGCCTTCCTCTATGCGGTGGCGTCCATCATCGTGAAACAGCTTAAAGGAATTCCGCCGCACGTGATCGCGCTCGTGCAAGCGATGCTCGGCACCCTGATGCTTCTGCCGCTTGCCGAGTTCGCCAGTCTGCCCACGGCTTTTCTGCCATGGGGATATCTCGCGGTGCTCGGCGTGGTCCACACCGGCATCATGTACATCCTGCTGTACGCGGCGCTCCAGAAGCTGCCGACGCCGATGATCGCCGTGCTCTCGTTCACCTATCCGGCCGTGGCGATTCTCGTGGATTACCTGGCCTATGGCCGGGACCTGTCGCTCGGCCAGTGGAGCGGCATCCTGCTCATCCTGCTCGGCAGCGCCGGGGTGAACCTGAAGTGGCGCCTTCGCATGAGCCGCTCCGGCCTGGGGCAGCACGCACGGCCCGCCAAGACGTGAGGGAGCTCGACGTCGCCGTGCTTCACTAATCCACGGCGGCATCGATGACGGGAGAGCCCTGCTGCTTACTTGATGGCCGGCGGCGCCAGGGCCTGGGCCCTGCCGGCCATGTCCATGCATTCGGCTTCCTTGCCCTGCTGATCGAGCTGCTTCGCCTGCTGGATGATCTGCATGGCCTGGTTGTGGCCCTGGTTCTGAGCGGTGACATTGACGCCCTGGCCTGAGCCAGTGGACGAGCCTTGGGCTGCGGAGCCCGTGGTCGCGGGGGCATCGAGCGCAGGGCCGGCTCCCTCCTGTCGCGCCGAGATGGATTTCTCCAGTTCAGCGAGCCGTTGCGTGCAGGGCCCGGCCAAGCCGGGGCCGACGGAAACGAAGGCGAGAATCGTCCCAAGAATGATGCGGCTGACCATATCGATCTCCCATGATCGGGTGCCCCGCCTCATTAATCCACGGGCCGCATGCGACGTTCCGCATGAGCGCCGTCAGCGCTCCAGCAAATCCGGCCGCCGCTCGCGGGTGATGCGCTCTGATTCCTCACGGCGCCAGCGCTCGATCAAGGCGTGATTGCCGGAGAGCAGCACGTCGGGAATGGGCCGCCCCTCCCATTCACGCGGGCGCGTGTAGTGCGGGTACTCGAGGCGGTTCGACTCGAAGCTTTCTTCCGTGCCCGAGGCTTCCTTGCCCATGACGCCGGGGAGCAGGCGCACGCACGAGTCGAGCACGATCATGGCGGCCATCTCGCCGCCGGAGAGCACGTAATCGCCGATGGACACTTCCGTGAGACCGCGTGCTTCGATCACGCGCTCATCCACGCCCTCGAACCGACCGCAGACGATGATGATTCCGGGACCGGCCGCCAGCTCGCGCACATACGCTTGCGTGAGCGGTTTTCCGCGCGGGCTCATGAGCAGCTTCGGGCGCGGATCGTCGGCAGGCACATTCGCATCGATGGCAGAGGCCAGCACGTCGCAGCGGATCACCATGCCGGGACCGCCGCCTGCCGGGGTATCGTCGACGGTGCGGTGACGGCCAAGGCCGTGGTCGCGGATGTTCTTCGCTTCAAGCGACCACACGCCCCGCGCCAGCGCATCGCCGGACAGCGACATCCCGAGCGGGCCTGGGAACATGTCCGGATAGAGCGTGAGGATGGTGGCGGAAAAGCTCACGCCTCGTCCTCAGGCTGAGGCTTGGCCGGTTCGAACAGGTCGTCGGGCGGTGCCGCCACGATGCGCTTTGCCGCAACATCCACCACCGGCACGAAAGCCTTGGTGAAGGGCAGGAGCGCCGTGGGTCCCTTTTGCGCAGGCGCAATTTCCAGGAGGTCACCGCCGCCGTAATTGGGCACGGCCACAACAGTGCCGATGATGTCGCCGGCTTCGGTCTGAACGGTGAGGCCGATCAGGTCGGCCAACAGAAATTCGTCTTCCTCGTCGGGCGGCGGAAGCTTGTCGCGCTCGACGTAAAGCTGCACGCGGCTGAGGGCTTCCGCCGCTTCGCGCGTGGTGACGCCGTCGACGACGGCGATGAGCAGATCGGGGGCGCCGCCGGGAGCGGTGCGCACGGTCCTGAGGGAATAGGTTTTGCCGTTGCTGGCGATCAGCGGCCTGTAACCGGCGATCGCCTGCGGATCGCCCGTATGGGACTTCAGCCGCACCTCGCCCTTGAGACCGTGGGCGCGACCGAACTCGCCCACCAGGACGAGGTCATCTCTGACAGCCGCTGTCCTGCCCTCCTCCCCCTTGTGGGGAGGAGTTGGAGGTGGGGGTGTGAGCGCATCCTTTGATCGGTTTCCGCTGGCACCCCCACCCCTGCCCCTCCCCACAGGGGGGAGGGGTAAGGTGGAGCGTTGTTGAAAACGCTCCCTCTTCATGGTGCTTACGCAGCCTCGCCTTCGGAGCCGGCAGCCGCCGCGGCGGCCTTGGCGTCGGCGCGCTCCTGGGACTTCTTGCCCGGGACAGCCTTCTCAGGGTTGTTGCGGGCCGGGCGCTTCATGAGGCCGGCGGCGTCGAGGAAGCGCAGGACGCGGTCGGTCGGCTGGGCGCCCTTGGCGAGCCAAGCCTGGATCTTCTCGGTCTCGAGAACGACGCGGCCGGCGTCATCCTTCGGCTTCATCGGGTCGTAGGTGCCGACCTTCTCGATGAAGCGGCCATCGCGCGGGGAGCGCGAGTCGGCCACGACGATGCGGTAGTAGGGACGCTTCTTCGCACCACCACGGGTGAGACGGATCTTCAGGGACATTCTATTCTCCTAGTGCTTCAGTTTTTAGACCGCCAACCGTGCCAATGGCTTCGTGATGGCGGATGACTTCCTTGACGATGAAGGCCAAGAACTTTTCAGCGAAGTCGGGATCGAGCTTCGCCGTTTCAGCAAGGGAGCGCAGTCGCTTGATCTGAGCTTCCTCGCAGATTGGATCGGCGGGAGGCAGACTGTAACGAGCCTTATACTCTCCCACCTTCTGTGTGCATTTGAAGCGCTCTGCCAGCGTGTGAACGAGCACCGCATCGAGGTTGTCGATGGAGTTGCGCAGGCGCTGCAGCTCAGCGCTCGCTTCACTCGTCTGGTGCGTCACGACCGACATTAGCACTTACTTCTTCTTCCCGAACGGGAAGCCGCCGATTCCCGGCAGGCCGGGGATCTTAGCCCCGCCCAGACCCGGAAGACCGGGCACGCCCTTCGGCATCGACGGAAGACCGCCGGCCTGCCCAGGGAAGTCGGGCAGCTTGCCGCCCATCTGCTTCTGCAGGGCCTCGATCTGCTCCGGGGTCGGCTGGGGCATGCCGCCCATGCCGCCACCGAGGCCGAACATCTTGCCGAGCTGGCCGGCCATGCCCTTGCCCTTGCCGCCGCCCATCATCTTCATCATGTCGGCCATCTGGCGGTGCATCTTGAGCAGCTTGTTGATGTCCTCGACCTTCATGCCGGCGCCCGCTGCAATGCGCTTCTTGCGCGAGGCCTTGAGGATGTCGGGATTGCGGCGCTCGGCCGGGGTCATGGAATCGATGATGGCGCGCTGGCGCTTGATGACCCGGTCGTCGAGATTGGCGTTCTCGAGCTGCGACTTCATCTTGGCGATGCCGGGCAGCATGCCGAGCATCCCGCCGATGCCGCCGATCTTCTCCATCTGGGCGAGTTGGTCGCGCAGGTCTTCGAGATCGAACTTGCCCTTGCGCATCTTGTCGGCCATGCGCTGGGCTTTTTCGGCGTCGAAGTTCTCGGCGGCCTTTTCCACGAGCGAGACGATGTCGCCCATGCCGAGGATGCGGTTGGCGACGCGCGAGGGATGGAACTCCTCAAGCGCGTCCACCTTCTCGCCCGTGCCGATGAGCTTGATCGGCTTGCCGGTCACGGCGCGCATGGACAGAGCCGCACCACCGCGGGCATCGCCATCCATGCGGGTCAGCACGATGCCGGTGACGCCGAGGCGCTGGTCGAAGGCGCGCGCGGTGTTGACCGCGTCCTGACCGGTGAGCGCATCGGCCACGAGCAGAACCTCGTGCGGGCCGGTGGCGGCGCGCACTTCCGCCGCCTCCACCATCAGGGCTTCGTCGACGGTGACGCGGCCGGCGGTGTCGAGCATGACCACGTCGTAGCCGCCAAGCCGCGCCGCCTCCATGGCGCGCCGGGCGATCTGCACCGCCGACTGACCGGCGACGATCGGCAGCGTATCGACGCCGACCTGTTGGCCGAGCACCGCGAGCTGCTCCTGGGCTGCCGGACGGCGGGTGTCGAGGGAGGCCATGAGCACGCGGCGGTTCTCGCGATCCTTCAGGCGTCGGGCGATCTTGGCCGTGGTCGTCGTCTTGCCCGAGCCCTGGAGGCCGACCATGAGGATGCCCACCGGCGGAACCGCGTTGAGGCTGATCACCTCCGCGTCCGCGCCCAGCATCTCCACGAGCTGGTCGTGGACGATCTTGACCACCTGCTGGCCGGGGGAGACGGACTTGACCACCTCGGCGCCGACCGCGCGGGCGCGCACCTTGTCCGTGAAGGAGCGCACCACCTCCAGCGCCACGTCGGCCTCGAGCAGGGCGCGGCGGACCTCCCGCAGGGCTGCGTTGACATCCTCCTCGGTGAGAGCGCCGCGGCGCGTCAGCCCGTTGAGGATAGTGGAAAGCTTATCGGAAAGGCCTTCGAACATGATCACTCAATTCCTCTTGCGATGAGAGGTACATCGCGATCCTCGAGGGCTTTTTCAAAGTGGCTTATGGCCGCCTCGAACTTGTCTCGGCAGTTAGGGTTGCAGAAGCCGACCACTTCGCCGCGATAGAGGGTGAGCGAATCCGCCGCGATCGGCTTTCCCGACCACGGGCAGGTCTCGTTGATCGCGTCCTCGATGCGCAAGGTCTTGTCCGACATCCGTCACCATTCCTGACGCGAGACCCAAATGAAAGCGCGCCCGAGGGCGCATCGCGCTGTCGGACGTTGACCTCCAGCCTCTCGGGCTGGGCGGCGGCTCAAAAAGGGCTCGCTCTACAGATTTGCGGCCAGCCGATAAGGGAAAAAGGCGGCGGAGTCAAGGAAAAGGCCGGAGATCGGGGCGCTCGGGGCTCGCTGCACTGTCATCCCGGACGGAGCGCAGCGAAGATCCGGGATCGCGCAAACCAGCCTAGCACTGTCATTCCGGGGCCGCGGAGCGGAGCCCGGAATCCATAAACTCCAACGGCGCAAAATGGAGTGCGAAGCTGACCACCCTTTCTTGAAACGCCGTGGTTATGGATCCCCGCCTGCGCGGGGATGACAGCGGTGAGGTTTGGGCGCCATGTTCTGAAGGCGATCCCGGATCGCGCTGCGCTCGTCCGGGATGTCGCCAAGGTGATGAGACCTGAACCCTTGCCGATCCGCCCTCCCATCCCCACGCTTAAAGTCTCGCCGAGGATCCCAGCACTCATGAACCGCCGCACCCTGCTTAAAGCGCTTGGCCTTCCCGTCATCGCCGCCACCGGGGCGCTGGGCTGGGTCACCGCCGCGCGCTCGAGGAACCGCTACTACGACGGACCGGTCAGCGACCATTTCGACGGGGTGCGCTTCTTCACGCCGGGCCAGCCGCAGGACAAGGGACTGATGGAGCTGGCCCGCTGGCGGCTCGGAGGCGGGCGCAAGGACTGGCCGGAGAGCTTTCCGAGCCCCTTCCGGGACAAGCCCCCGGCGGAGGTGCCGGGCCTGCGCTCGGCGCTGATCGGCCACGCGTCGTTCCTGATCCAGGTGGCCGGGCTCAACATCCTGACCGATCCGGTCTTCTCCGAGCGGGCGAGCCCGGTCTCCTTCGCCGGTCCCACGCGGGTCAATCCGCCCGGCATTGCTTTCGAGGATCTGCCGCCGATCCACGTGGTGCTGATCACCCACAACCATTACGACCACCTCGACACCGAAAGCTTAAGTCGGCTCTGGCAGCGGCACCGCCCGAAAGTCGTGGCGCCGCTCGGCAACGATGCGGTGATCCAGGCCGAGCATCCGGAGATCCCGGTGGAGACGCGGGACTGGGGCGGCTCGGTGAGCTTAAGCAACGGCGTCACGGCCCATCTCGAGCCCGCCTATCACTGGTCGGCGCGGGGCATCAACGACCGGCGCATGGCGCTCTGGTGCGCCTATGTGCTCACCACGCCGGCCGGCACGATCTACCACATCGGCGACACGGGCTTCGGCGACGGCAAGATCTTTCACGCCGTTCGCGAGCGCTTCGGAAAGCCGCGCCTCGCGCATCTGCCCATCGGCGCCTATGAGCCGCGCTGGTTCATGGAGCCGCAGCACATGAACCCGGAGGATGCCGTGAAGGTGCTGCGCATCATCGAGGCCGAGCAGGCGCTCGGCCACCATTGGGGCACGTTCCGGCTCACCGACGAGGGCATCGAGGAGCCGCCGCAGGAATTGGCGACCGCCCTTCAGTCCGCGGAGATCCCAGCAGACCGCTTTAGGGCGCTGCGGCCCGGCGAGGCATGGTCGCCGTCCGTGTGAGGATCGGCTCCGCGAGGTCCTGCGGAGCGTCCACGAGGCAGGTGACGCCGGCATCGAGCAGCTCCTGCCGCGATCCATAGCCCCAAGTTACGCCAATGGACGCAAGGCCGTTGGCCTTAGCCCCGATGGCGTCGTGCTCCCGGTCGCCGATCATGACGGCATGTGCGGGGTCGAAGCGCTCTTGCTCAAGAATGTGCCGGATGAGATCGCGCTTGTCGGCGTTGCGGTTGTCGAGCTCCGAGCCGTAGATCTCGGAGAAGAATCGCGACAGGTCGAAATGATCGAGGATCCGCCGCGCGTAGACATGCGGTTTCGATGTTGCGACGAAGAGGCGGACGCCCTTGTTACGCAGATCCTGGAGCAGGGCCGGGATACCCGCATAGACCTCATTCTCGAACAGGCCGGTCACGCCGAACCGCTCCCGGTAGAGACCCAGGGCCTCCTGCGCATCCTCGGGTCCGCCCAGCAGCTTTGTGAAGCTTGCGATCAGGGGCGGTCCGATCATCCAGGCGAGCGCATCCGCGTCGGGCACAGGGTGCCCAAGCTTGTCGAGAGCGTACTGGATCGACCGGGTGATGCCTGCCTTCGGGTCCGTCAGGGTTCCGTCGAGGTCGAAGAGCGCGATCATTCCTTCGGCTGAACGTAGATGTTCACCTCGAAGTTGGTGTCCTGCGAATCCGTGAAGTCGCTCACGTATTCCTCGATGAAGGCGTCCTTGGCCACGATCTCCTTGATGTCGAGATAGGCAGTGATCGTCTCGTAGGTGCCGTCGATCTCGTCATAGGCGTCCTTGTGCACGAAGCGGAAGGACTTGCCCTCCGGCGTGCGGCCGAACTTGATCCCGGGGGTGAGCTCCGTCCTGCCCTCCGGCACCTTCGCGATCGGCACCATGGCCTCGTACTTGAAGCCGTTGTCGTCGGTGTCGACGAAGATCGTGAGCGGCCGGCCCGCGGGCGCGATTCCAGCCTTCTTCATCTCGCCGTCGATTTTGGCAAAGGCGTCCTTCAGGTTGTCGTAGGCCTCGTCCCAGGTGCTGATGCCGGCGAGCACCACCGTGTCCTTGGACAGGAGCACGCCCTCCTCCACACCGGTCGGATCGCTCGGGTTCGGGAACAGGGTCGTGCGTCCGGCCTCCTGCACCGGCGCCGGGCCGGCAGGCGGCGGGGGAGCCGGGGCGGGCTGGGCCGTCGCGGGAGCCGGGGTGTCCGACGAGGCGGGAGCCGGGGCAGTCTGGGCCTGCGGGGCAGACTGAGGTGTGGCTGGAGCCGCCGGGGGTGCAGCGGGCGCCGCCGGCGCCTCTGGCGCGGCCGGTGGCGGGCTTGCCGGCGGAGGCGTCTGCGCCAGCGCCACGCCGGAGCAGAGGGCCAGGACCAGGACAGGATGAGAGAAGCGCAGCCGCATGAGAAGAACGCCTTACCCGCGAATCATGAAGGGATACCTTGCTGCACCATATTGAGCTTTGAACAATGCGGCGAGAGCATCCCCGGGCGGCTGTGGAGAGACGGATTGCAGCAGGGGCTGCACAACAATTGGTCTGATTGACAGCACGATGTCCTGACGGAAGCTGAGGCGGATGCCTTATGCTCCTGCTTCGACTCCTCACCCCTGGGTTCACCCATGACGGAAGAGTTTCTGATCTTTGCGCTGATCGGCTTCGGGGCCCAGCTCGTCGACGGAGCGCTGGGCATGGCCTTCGGGGTGCTCTCCACCACGAGCCTTCTCGCCTTCGGGGTGCCGCCCGCCACCGCCAGCGCCGTCACCCATGTGACGGAGATCTTCACCACGGCGGCCTCCGGCACCTCTCACGTGCTCCACCGCAACGTGAACTGGCGCCTCGTGGCCCGTCTGGCCCCGGCCGGGATGATCGGCGGCGGCATCGGCGCCTTCATCCTCGCCAACATCAACGCCAAGACCATCCAGCCCGTGGTGTCGGCCTATCTCCTGGCGATCGGCCTCTACATCCTCTTCAAGGCCTTCCGGCCCTTCTGGCCCCGGGAGGTGCGGGACTGGCTGGTGCCGTGGATCGGGGCGGGCGGCGGCCTGCTCGACGCCATGGGCGGGGGCGGCTGGGGGCCCATCGTCACGAGCTCCCTGATCGGCCGGGGCCATGCGCCCCGGCAGGTGATCGGCTCGACGAACCTGACCGAGTTCCTGGTCACCACCGTCATTTCGGCCACCTTCATGGTGACCCTCGGCTGGTCCGAGCTGAGCTCGGCGGCAGGTCTGATCCTCGGCGGCGTCCTGGCGGCACCGCTCGGCGGGCTTGTGGTCAGCCGCCTGCCGACCCGGCCGCTGATGATCGGCGTCGGCCTGATCATCATCGCCACCAGCATTCCGCGGATCCTCGCGGCGTTTTGAACGAAATTGCCGCAGGGCTTTCCGGCCCCTCTCGCGATTTCCGGCGTTTTCCGCCATATACGGCCGCATGAGTGCCCTTTCGAACAGCCGCTTCCTGAAAATGAACGGTCTCGGCAACGAGATCACCGTGCTGGACCTGCGCGGCTCCTCCCATCGCGTGAGCGCCGCCGAGGCGCGCGCCATCGCGGCCGATCCGCGCTCGCGCTTCGACCAGCTCATGGTGCTGCACGATCCCGTGACGCCGGGCACCGATGCCTTCATGCTCATCTACAACACGGACGGCTCGGAATCCGGCGCCTGCGGCAACGGCACCCGCTGCGTCGCCTGGGCAATGACCGCCGATCCCATCATGAGCCGGCCTGTGGACCGCGACCTCGTGCTGGAAACCAAGGCCGGGCTCCTGCCCGTGGAGCGCGTCTCTGACCGGGTCTTCACCGTCGACATGGGCCCGCCGCGGTTCGCCTGGAACGAGATCCCCCTGCGCGATCCCTATCCGGACACCCGCATCATTGCCCTCGACACCAGGCTGCCCGACGCACCCGAGCTGCAGGGTCCGTCGGCGGTCAGCATGGGCAACCCGCATGTGATCTTCTGGGTCGAGGATGCGCTGGCCTACGATCTCGCCGCCATCGGCCCGGCTTTCGAACATGACCCTGCCCTGCCCGAGCGCGCTAACATCTCGTTCGCGCAAGTGACCGGCCCCGAGCACGTCGTCCTGCGGGTCTGGGAGCGCGGCGCCGGCGCGACCCGCGCCTGCGGGTCCGCCGCCTGCGCAACGCTCGTGGCCGCCGCCCGCAAGGGGCTCACCGGCCGCAGGGCCGTAGTGGCGCTCCCCGGCGGCGACCTCGTGATCGAATGGCGCGAGGGCGACGACCACGTGCTCATGACCGGCCCGACGGAGCTGGAGCACGAGGGCACCCTCTCCGCGGCGCTCTTTTCAGAGGTGGCCTGATGGATCGGGATTTGTCATTCCCGGCCGGAAGCGGCGA
Organism: Microvirga sp. jy35; assembly: GCF_056148915.1. NCBI lineage: Bacteria > Pseudomonadati > Pseudomonadota > Alphaproteobacteria > Hyphomicrobiales > Methylobacteriaceae > Microvirga > Microvirga sp. jy35. Next base: position 102,732 of record NZ_JBWBEW010000014.1, read on the forward strand.
AGCCGCTGGAGGGGAAGGGAATCCAGTCGAGATGACGGAGCGGGATCCCCTTCCCTCGCTGCGCTCGCCGGGGATGACCACTTCGACGCAGGGTAGCGTCGAAGTGGTCACCTTCGGCTGCCGGCTCAACATCTACGAGTCGGAGGCGATGCAGCGCCACGCGCAGGACGCGGGCCTCGGCGAGGTCGTGATCGTCAACACCTGCGCCGTGACGGCTGAGGCGACGCGCCAGGCCCGCCAGTCGATCCGCAGGCTTGCCCGCGAGAAGCCGGGGGCCCGCATCATCGTGACGGGCTGCGCGGCGCAAGTGGAGCCGGAAACGTTCGCCGCCATGCCGGAGGTGTCTCAGGTTCTCGGCAACCACGAGAAGATGAAGGCCGAGACCTGGGCCGGCATGCGCGATTTCGGCGTCGGCGCGTCGGAAAAGGTTCTCGTCGACGACATCATGGCGGTGAAGGAAACCGCCATGCACCTCATCGACGGCCTGCGCGGGCACACCCGCGCCTTCGTGCAGGTGCAGAACGGCTGCGACCACCGCTGCACCTTCTGCATCATCCCTTATGGCCGCGGCAATTCCCGCTCCGTGCCCATGGGGGCCGTGGTGGAGCAGGTGCGCACCCTCGTGGAGCACGGCTCCCGCGAGGTGGTGCTCACCGGCGTCGACATCACGAGCTACGGCAAGGACCTGCCGGGCGAGCCCAAGCTCGGCACCCTGGTGAAGGGTATCCTGCGCCACGTGCCGGAACTGGAGCGGCTTCGCATCTCGTCCATCGATTCGGTTGAGGCCGACGACGACCTGCTCGACGTGATCGCGGGCGAGAGCCGCCTGATGCCGCATCTGCATCTCTCATTGCAGGCCGGCGACGACATGGTGTTGAAGCGCATGAAGCGCAGACACTTGCGGAATGATGCCATCGCGTTCTGCGAGCAGGTGAAGCGGCTTCGCCCCGACATGGTTTTCGGCGCCGACATCATCGCGGGCTTTCCGACCGAGACGGAGGAGATGTTCGCCCGCTCCCTCGCCATCGTCGACGAATGCAGCCTCACCCATCTCCATGTCTTCCCGTTCTCGCCCCGACCCGGCACCCCAGCCGCGCGCATGCCTCAAATATCCCGCGATGTGGTGAAGGACCGGGCGCGCAGGCTGCGCGAGAAGGGCGAGGCCGCATTGCTCCAGCATCTCAGCGCAGAGGTGGGCGCGCGCCGCAACGTGCTGGTCGAGTTGAATCAGCTCGGTCGCACGGAAGGGTTCACGCCGGTGCGTTTCACCAGGCCGGTAACGCGGGGCGAGATCATGCCGGTCACCATCGCCGGACACGACGGCAGGGAGCTGCTGGCGGCGTGATGCATCGTCATCCCGGATCGGCTGCGCCGTCCGGGATGTCGCCGCAGGCCTCCACCCGCTCCCTCATATGCGCCGGCACCGGCGCCTCCACGAGGATCGGCGGCTTCTTCGGATAGAGCGGCACGGTGACGCTGCGGGCGTGCAGGTGCAGGCCCGGCCCATGGAAGCGCGGGGCCGTGCCGTAGATCGGATCACCCAGGATCGGAAAGCCCGAGGCTGCGCAATGGACGCGCAGCTGATGGGTGCGGCCGGTGACCGGGCGCAGTTCCAGCAGAGTGAGGCCCTTTGAGCGCCCCAAGACCCGCCATTGCGTCAGTGAGGGCTGGCCCTTCGGGTCCACCTTCATCCACCAGCCGCGGTCGGGCGACTTTGGAGCGAGCGGGAAATCAATCGTGCCCTCGTCGGCTTCAGGCCCGCCCTCGACCACGGCCCAGTAGACCTTGTCGATCTCAGCCCGCTTGAACATCTCGTTGAGCCGCGCGATGGCCTTGGGATGCCGGCCGAGGATGAGGCAGCCGGAGGTGTCCTTGTCGAGGCGGTGCGCGGCCTCCGGCCGGCGCGGCAGGCCGAAGCGTAAGGAATCGAGATGATGAAACAGGGTCTCGCCGCCCTTGGGGCCCGGATGCACCGGCAGGCCGGCGGGTTTGTCGATCACGAGCATCAGGGCATCGCGATACAGCAATCGGCTCACTATCTCTTCCGCATTCATGAGGCCTCGGCTAGAGCATCGGACCCAAAAGTGGAACCCACTTTTGGGGTCCATCCGATGCTTAAGCTTTAAATTGGCGCATCGTTGATGCGGAAAACCGGTTCCCACTTTTCCGCACGATGCGCTATCGAGGCGGCAACGCTAAATCAAGCACGAGATTCAAGAGGCACAGCGAGACCCATGGCTGACACCAAGCCCGACAAGCCCGGATTCCTCTCCCGTCTGTTCGGGCGCAAGGCTGAAGCACCCTCGGCTCCAGCACCCGCGACGGAAACACCTCAGGCCGGCGGCAAGCAGGAGGCGATGCCCTCCCCGCCCACCACCGGCGCGGACGATCTGGCGGCCGCTCCCTCGACAGTGACCGCGGCCTCCCCCGACACGCCCGATGAGAACAAGACGCCGCCGGAACTGGCCGGCGCCGATCTCCAGCCCATCGAGGGCCTCGATCCGGAAGGCACCAACCCGCAGGAGCCGCTGCCGCGCATCGTCACCGAGCATGGTCCCGAGCTGCGCCCGGACATCACGGCGGCGGATCTGCCTGCTCCCGAACCGGCTCCCGCCGAGGTGCTCCCCTCGGCTGCTCCCACCCCTGAGAGCAAGCCCGCCCCGGCTCTGGGCTGGTGGCAGCGCCTGACGGAGGGCATGCGGCGCACCTCCTCGTCCCTGTCCGACAGCGTCACCGGCCTCTTCACCAAGCGCCGGCTCGACGCGGCGACCCTGGAAGAGCTGGAGGATGCCCTCGTCCAGGCGGATCTCGGCGTGCCCACCGCCATGCGGATCACGGAGGCGATCTCGTCCGGTCGCTACAACAAGGAGATCTCGCCCCAGGAGGTGAAGACCATCCTGGCCGGCGAGGTGGAGAAGACCCTCCAGCCCGTGGCCCAGCCGCTCGTCGTCGACCGGTCGCAAAAACCCTTCGTCATTCTGATGATCGGCGTGAACGGGGCGGGCAAGACCACCACCATCGGCAAGCTGTCCCAGAAATTCCGGAGCCAGGGTCTCAAGGTGATGCTGGCAGCCGGCGACACCTTCCGGGCCGCCGCCATCGAACAGCTCAAGGTCTGGGGCGAGCGGGTGGGCGCGCCGGTGCTGTCCCGCGCGCAAGGGGCGGATGCGGCGGGCCTCGCCTTCGATGCACTCCAGGAGGCCAGGGCCAACGGCAGCGACGTGCTGCTCATCGACACGGCCGGCCGCCTGCAGAACAAGGCAGGGCTCATGGCCGAGCTCGAGAAGATCGTGCGCGTGGTGAAGAAGTTCGACCCGAGCGCGCCGCACGCCACGCTGCTCGTCCTCGACGCCACGGTCGGCCAGAACGCCATCAGCCAGGTCGAGCTGTTTCAGAAGGCGGCGGGCGTCACCGGCCTCGTCATGACCAAGCTCGACGGCACCGCACGCGGCGGCATCCTGGTGGCGCTGGCGGAAAAATTCCGCCTGCCCGTGCACTTCATCGGCGTCGGCGAAGGGGTGGAGGACCTGGAGCCTTTCACCGCACGGGATTTCGCCAAAGCCATTGCCGGTCTGGAGGGGTGATGCTCCAGTGTCATTCCCGGCCGGAGCGGAAGCGGAGGGGAAGGGAATCCACCCGCATCCTCAACGCCATGGATCCCCTTCTCGGTCCTGCGGACCGCCGGGGATGACACCGGTGTCCCTTTACCAAGGAATACTCTAGAAGCATCCTCATGACCAACGACAAGCGCCTCCCTCCCCTCCTCAAGCTCGCCCTGGAACTCGGGCCGCTGGCCCTGTTCTTCATCGGCAACGCCTATGGCGACCGCTTCGGCTTCGCGGAAAACCAGCGCATTTTCGCCGCCACGGGGGTCTTCATCGTGGCGACCCTTATCGCCCTCGGCATCAGCTACGGGCTCACCCGCAAGCTGCCGATCATGCCGGTGGTGTCGGGCATCGTCGTGGTGGTGTTCGGCGGGCTGACCCTGTTCCTTCAGGACGAGACCTTCATCAAGCTCAAGCCCACCATCGTGAACACCCTGTTCGGGCTCGTGCTGCTGGGCGGCCTCTATTTCCGCAAGCCCCTGCTGCAGATCGTGCTCGACAGCGTGTTCGACCTCGACCAGGAGGGCTGGCGCAAGCTCACCTTCCGCTGGGCCCTGTTCTTCTTCGCCCTTGCTGCCATCAACGAGATCGTCTGGCGCACGCAGTCGACGGATTTCTGGGTCAGCTTCAAGGTCTTCGGCATCATGCCGCTCACCATCGCGTTCGCATTGGCCCAGACGCCGCTGCTGCTGAAGCATGAGATCAAGAAGGCGGAAGAGGTTTGATCCCTGCCACGTCATCACTGGCCTCGTGCCGGTGATCCCGATTCAAGGGCCGCGATGCATCACAGAAGCGGGATGGCCGTCCCCGGATCAAGTCCGGGGACGGCCATGACGAGAAACGATAACTGCATCATGTTATCGGCTTCATCAGCACCATCCTGCGCGTCACCCCCGGCAGCGGATCGCACTCCACCTCCGTCCAGAGGCTCTCCTCGCCCGCCGCCACGATGGTTTCCTGCGAAGCGAGAAGCTCGCAATCCGCGGCTTTCGTCGCCTGCTCGATGCGCGAGCCGATGTTGACGGTCTCGCCCACCACGGTGAATTCGAGCCGGCTCTCGTCGCCCACCACGCCGCAGAACACGTCGCCCGTATGGATGCCGATGCCGACCCGCACGGGCGGGTTGAAGCCGCGCTTGGCGTTCCAGCGCGCGATGAGGGCGAGCAGGGTGCGCCCGCAGGCGAGCGCGCGTTTCGCGTCGCCGTCCTGCGCACCCGGCACCCCGAAGAGGATGAGCGCGCCGTCGCCGGTGAACTTGTCGATGACGCCGCCGTGGCGCGAGGCCGCGCGCAGCACGCGCCGGCGGAACGACGTGATGAACACGGCGAGCTGCGCCGGCTCCATGGTCTCGCCGAAGAAGGTCGAGGCGCGGATGTCCACGAACATCACCGTCACCGGGATGCGCCGTCCCTGGCGCAGCGACGCGAAGGCCTGGTCGGTCAGGATGGGGGCGAGCTCGCGCGGCAGGTAGCGGGTGAGGTTGACCCGCAGCGTCGTCTCCCGCACGGCCCGCTCCAGCATGAGCCGGCCCTGGCGCGCCACCAGGATCAGGATCAGGGCGGCGGCGAACACCATGACGACGCGCACCACGTTCGCCTGGGTGGAGAACAGCCCCTGGATCTCGGCGAGATCCTGCTGGCGCTGCGCCGGGCTGATCCAGTCGCCGCTGAAGGCAAGGAACGACAGGCCGGTCACGTAGACGGCGGCCACGAAGGCCTGGAGCCGGGGCTGGTAGTGGATGGCCGCCGCCGCCATGGTGATCGGCACCACCCAGGCCACCGGAAACGCCGCAAAGAGGCTGCCCGGGATTCCCACGCCCCAGTGGCTGAAGGCGAGATTGCCGAGAACCAGGAAGGCATCGAGAATGGCCGTGATCACCGGCAGCTTCTCGATGGCGATCCGTTTCGAGGCGAGCCAGGCTCCGGCCCATCCCAGCGCCCCGAACAGGACCAGGGTCAGCTCGGCGGCCTGGATCTGCTTGGCCGCCATGGGGTTGGAGAGATCGATCCCCGCCGTCGTGCTCACGACGGCGAGAAGGAGCAGCCCGGCCGTGACCATGCGGGCCATGCCGGCCCGCTGCAGGGCCCCGGTATCGGCCTCGCGGATCAGCCGGTGGGTGGCGTCGCTCAAGACAGGGGTCGTTCGCAGGGTGTTGAGCCGGGCCAGGGCGGCACGGGTGCGGGATCGAGGGGTCACGGGCTTCCTTTTGCTCCCCAGGGGGTTCTTGCATTATGTCACTGGACTGCCCCAGCGCCCATTGCGGATCCGTTACACCAGCATGAACTGCCGTTTAGCCTTGGCAGAATCCCCGCATCTCACAGGAATATATGGTCCATGAGCGATCCCGTCCAACCGATCACCGTCTATGTGGATGCGGATGCCTGCCCGGTGAAGGCGGAGATCTACAAGGTCGCCGGACGCCACCGGGTCAAGGTCTTCGTGGTGTCGAATTCCTTCCTGCAGGTGCCTCAGGACCCGCTGGTCGAGCGCGTGGTGGTGAGCGCTGGCTTCGACGCGGCGGACGACTGGATCGCCGAGCGCGCCCGGCGCGGCGCCGTCGTGATCACCGCCGATATCCCGCTCGCCCACCGCTGCGTGACGGCCAGCGCCGACGTGATCGGGCCCACAGGCAAGCCCTTCACGCAAGACTCCATCGGCATGGCGCTTGCCACCCGCAACCTGATGGAGGACCTGCGCGCCATGGGCGACGTGACCGGCGGGCCGAAGCCGTTTTCGGCCAGGGACCGCTCGGCCTTCCTGTCAGCACTGGATGTGGCGATCAACCGGCTCAAGCGCGCGGGATTTGGCGCAACCTCTCCTTGAACGCCGCAACATTCTCCGGCGTCAGCGGGCCGATATGCTTGTGCCGGATGGTGCCGTCGGGACCGACGATGAAGGTTTCCGGCACGCCGTAGACGCCCCAGTCGATGGAGGCGCGGCCGTTCGGGTCCACGCCGACGGCGGCATAGGGGTTGCCGAGGCTGCCGAGGAAGCGGCGGGCGTTGTCCGGGTTGTCGCGCTGGTTGATGCCCACCACGCGGATCGACGGATCCTTGGCGAGATCGACGAGCAGCGGATGCTCCTGGCGGCAGGGACCGCACCAGGAGGCCCACACATTCACCACCGTGATGCCGCCCTTCAGGTCCTCGCTGGAGAAGCCCGGCACCGGCTTGCCGTCGGCCACGAGTCCCTCCAGCGGCGCAAGGCTGAAGGCGGGCACGGGCTTGTTGATGAGCACCGAGGGGAGCTCGGCCGGGTTGCGGCCGGAGAACAGCTGCACGGCGAAAAGCCCCGCCAGGGCGAGAAAGATGGCTCCGGGCAGGATGAAGATCAGGCGGGATCGGGGACGCTCGGTTGCCTCAGCCACGGCGGGACCTCCGGCCGATGCCGCGGGACTCGAGGTCGGCGAGAGCGCGCAGCTGGATGCGGTGGTCGATCACGGCGCGCAGGATCAGGCCCGCGATCACCAGAGCGGTCACGATGTAGGAAAAGGCGATGAAGAAGCCGTGCGACATGGGTCAGGCTGCCTGTGCGTCGAGGCGCTCGGCCTCGAGGATGGTGAGGGTGCGCACGCGGCGGCGCAGGATCTCGGTGCGCATGCCGGACAGATGGAGTGCTACGCCCATCAGCGTGAAGGCCACCGCCATGATCAGGAGCGGCACGAGCATGGAGGCATGGATCGTCGGCCCGTCGATGCGGAACACGGAGGCCGGCTGGTGCAGGGTGTTCCACCAGTCGACGGAAAACTTGACGATCGGCACGTTCACGGCCCCGACGAGTGTGAGGATCGACACGGCCCGCGCGGCGCGGTTCGGCTCCTCGATGGCGCGCCAGAGCGCGAGAACCCCGAGATAGATGAGCAGCATCACCAGCATGGAGGTGAGCCGCGCGTCCCACTGCCAGTAGGTGCCCCACATGGGCTTGCCCCAGAGCGAGCCGGTCACGAGGCAGATCAATGTGAACGCCGCGCCGATGGGGGCTGCCGCCTTCTGCGACACGTCCGCCAGCGGATGGCGCCAGACGAGCGTGCCCAGCGCCGAGGTCGCCATGATCATGTAGAAGAACAGGGACAGCCAGGCCGCCGGCACATGGAGATACATGATCTTGACCGTTTCGCCCTGCTGGTAGTCGGCGGGCGCGGCGAACCAGACCAGGTAGAGCCCGACGGCCATCAGGATCGCGGCCAGTCCCCCCACCCACGGCAGGAGCGTGCCGCTGAGGCTCATGAAGCGGGTCGGATTGGCAAGCTCTCGGATCATGGCTTCGATGTAGCGGTCTAAAGGCATGCCTGCAACGTGGAGATCATCACGGGGCGAATAACGTTTTCGCCAGAGATGTGTCTTGTAAGGGTTTCGGATGCGGTCGGGCATTCCGGAAATGTGCGTAGAATCTTGGCTTTGTCATGTGCCGACTTGTCCGCACGTCGTCACCGGCCTTGTGCCGGCGATCTCGATCAAGAGAGGCGCAGCGCTCTTCCAAGCGGGATGGCCGGCACAAGGCCGGCCATGACGTGGCGGGGGTCATCCCCGGCGGTCCGCAGGACCGGGAAGGGGATCCATAGCGCCGAGCGTGTAAGTGGATCCCCTTCCCCTCCGCTGCGCTCCTGCCGGGAATGACACGATGATCTGGGCTCGATACGCCCTTCATCCGCCATCCGAACCAGCCTATAGTCGCGCATCTCTGTTGCGGAGCATTCATGCGCGTCGGATTGTCCAGCCTGTTCGGCCTCACCCTGCTTGTGCTTCCGGCCTCGGCGCAGGACATCAGCTTACGCCTGCCGGTCGCCTGCGAGATCGGGCGCAGCTGCTTCATCCAGCATTACGTGGACCGCGATCCCTCGCCGGCCGTGAGCGACTATCAGTGCGGCACGCTCACCTATGACGACCATGACGGCACCGACATCCGCGTGCCCACCATGGCGGCCCAGCAGGCCGGCGTCGACGTGGTGGCGGCCGCCGACGGGAAGGTGCTGCGCACCCGCGACGGGGTGGAGGACGTCTCCCTCACCGGGCGCGGCCGCCAGAGCGTCGCCAACACCGAATGCGGCAACGGTGCCGTTGTCGATCACGGCAACGGCTGGGAGGCGCAGTACTGCCACATGGCCAAGGGCAGCCTTGCGGTCAAATCGGGCGACACCCTGCAGGCCGGCGACAGGATCGGCCGGATCGGCCTTTCGGGCATGACCGAGTTCCCGCACCTGCACTTCACCCTGCGCAAGGACGGCAGGCCCGTCGATCCCTTCGCCTATGGGGCGCCCGAAAAATCCTGCGGCGGCGGCAAGTCCCTGTGGGAGGCCTCGCTCCAGCGGGCGCTCGCCTACCAGGCCGGCAGCGTGCTCAACAAGGGCTTCGCCTCCGGCCCCGTGACCATGGAGGCGATCGAAGCGGGAGCGGCCGAGCGGGAGATTCCCACCACGCGCTCGCCCGCCCTCGTGGCCTTCGTGCGCGCCATCGGGTTGAAAGGCGGCGACGTGCAGACGCTCACCCTGTTCGATCCGGACGGCAAGCCGCTGGCCCAGAACAAGGCCCCGCCGCTGGACCGCGACAAGGCGCAGTGGATGGCGTTTTCCGGGGTGAAGCAGCCGCCCGGCGGCTTCCGCCCCGGCCTCTACCGGGCGACCTACCGGGTGGAGCGGGACGGCAAGCCCGCCCTCGAGCAGGCCTTCGGGATCAGCCTGAGGCCGTGATGCCCTCATGCTCCGCGCGGCTGTCCGCGGGAGCCTCGTCGCGCTCGTTCAGCCCGTAGTCGCGGATCACGCTTGCGACCCGCAGGCGGTAATCGCGAAAGACGCTGTCGCGGCCCGCCCCTTGCGTGGTGCGGTGGGAGGGCAGGTTGCGCCAGGCCCGCACCGCCTCCTCGTCGCGCCAGAACGACAGGGACAGGAGCTTGCCCGGCTCGCTGAGGCTCTGGAACCGCTCCACGGAGATGAAGCCGTCGATGGCCATGAGGTCGGAGCACAGCGCGGCCGCAAGGCCGAGATAATCCCGCTTTCCGTCCTCCCCGTCCGGCCACACCTCGAAGATCACCGCGATCATGGCTTGATCAGCTCCGCATGAGGGCTTGAGACAAGGCGCAGGAAGATCCGGTCCTCCCGGCGGATGAACCGCTCCCGCTTAGCGAACTCGTAATTGGCACGTCCCATCGGATCGTTGCGCAGGCGCTCGCGATAGGCCTCGTACTCGGACAGGTTTTTGATGTTGTACACGCCGTAAGCCACCGTGCTGGAGCCCTCGTGCGGCGCATAATACCCGATCAGATCGGCGCCGCAGCGGGGAATCGCCTGGCCCCAGCTGCGGGCATATTCGGTGAAGGCCTCCACCTTGAAGGGGTCGATCTCGTAGCGGATGAAGCAGGTGATCATCGATAGGCATCCTTATGTCGAAGACAGTTCGGTCTTAGCCGATTGATCGACGTCGATGCTTCGGCTATGATCGAAGTATGAAAGAAGGTCCTGTCATCGCGTCCGTCGCCGCGCTCCTGGGCGATCCCGCCCGCGCCAACATCCTTACCGCCCTCATGGACGGGCGGGCGCTGACCGTGAGCGAACTCGCCGAAGCGGCGGGCGTCACGCTCCAGACGGCGAGCGGGCATCTGGCCAAGCTCGATGCCGCCAATCTGCTCACTGCGGAAAAACAGGGACGGCACCGCTATTTCCGGCTCTCAGGCCCCGACGTGGCGCAGGTGCTGGAGGCCCTGATGGGCCTCGCCCAGCGCACGGGCGCCACCCGGGTGCGCACCGGCCCGAAGGATGCGGCGCTTCGCTCCGCCCGTGTCTGCTACGACCATCTCGCCGGCGAACGCGGCGTCACCCTGCTGAAGGCGGCCCGGCAGCATGGACTCATCGACGGCGACAAGGACTTGGCCCTGACCGAGAGGGGCCGCGCCTTCTTCGCCGATTTCGGGATCGATCTGGCGGCCCTCGAAAACGGCCGCCGTCCCGTCTGCCGCCCCTGCCTCGACTGGAGCGAGCGCCACAGCCATCTCGGCGGCGCGCTGGGGGCGGCGATCCTGTCGCGCATGATCGACCGGAGTTGGGTGCGGCGCGAGGCCGGGCGCGTCCTGACCTTCACCTGCGAGGGCGTGGAGGGTTTCGAGGCGGCGTTCGGCCCGCTCGAAGACAACTCGCAGGCCGCCTGAGGCTCAAGGCGCTGTTCATGCCGAAATCGTCCTAAGCCCTCATCCTGAAAGTCTGGCCCATGACAAGGAACACGCCCCGGCTTCCGTCATGGCCGTCCCCGGACTTGATCCGGGGACGGCCATCCCGCTTCTGTGAAACACGGCGCTTCAAGCAATCGAGATCACCGGCACAAGGCCGGTGACGACGTAAGGAGGGCCGCCGCTCCTTGGTGAGCCAGACTCTGAGGGGATTGCGTCAGCAATCCGTCTCGAAGGACGCGGGTTGAGATTGGTGCACGAGAAGCTCAGGCGAGCCTGTACGACTCGATCTCCTCGAAGCCATGAGAGCGGTAAAGCCGGAGCGCCCCGGAGGGATTGTCCGAGTGGACCTTCAGATCGACGAAGGCAGCACCCTTCTCCTGGAAGGCCTGGAACACCTGATTCAGGAGCGCGGAGCCCAGGCCGTTGCGTCGCATTGATGGAGCGACGGCCAGGTCCTTCACGAAGGCGCCCGTCCAGCACTGCGCCACGCCGACGATCCCGCCTCGCTCGTCCGCTGCAACGAAGACCAGGACCGGATCGTATTCCGAATTATCCCGCAGGCTCGGCCACCAGATCGCGAACGGCTCCACAGTGCCGCCGCCGTTTTCATAGGCCTTGACGAGCAGCGCATGAACCTCCTGCGCATGCCGCTCCGGCTCGAACGGGACGAGCCGGACCCCAGCGGGCCAGACCGGCTCCGGCACGGGATCTGCCAGGGAGCGTCGCATGCGAATAACCAGGCGTTCGGTCATGGGTTTGTCTACTCTCCGGACCGGAGCGCCGCCGCGGCGCCCACCGTGCCGACCACGGCAGCGATCAGCGACAGGGCGACGAGCACCAGGAACGGCGTCGCGAAGGGGATCGTCCCGCCGAGAGCCGCGTTGGCGGCGGAGACCCCGAAGATCAGGGTCGGAATCATGAAGGGCAGGACCAGGATGGCGAGAATCAGGCCGCCCCGCCGCAACGACGAGGTGAGCGCCGCACCGACCGCCCCGATGAAGGTGAGCGCGGGGGTGCCCACTAAAAGGGTCGCCACTATGGCGAGCATGGCCTCGGGCGAGAGCGCCACGAGGAATCCTAAGAAGGGCGCCGCGAGGGCCAGCGGCAGGCCTGTCACGAGCCAATAGGCTACGACCTTGGCCAGCACCACGATCTCCAGCGGCGCATGGGACAGGCGCAGAAGATCGAGCGACCCGTCCTCCTGATCGGCCTGGAACAGCCGGTCGAGGCCGATGAGCGTGGCGAGCAGGGCCGCGATCCAGAGGATCGCCGGGCCGATCCGTGAGAGCAGGTTAAGATCCGGCCCGAGCGCGAAGGGAATCAGCGTCACGATCATCAGGAAGAAGATGAGCCCCATGACGCCCGAGCCGCCTACGCGGGCGGCGAGCTTCAGGTCGCGGACGAGCAGGGCGTTGAAGGATTTCAGCATGGGCCCTCTCCCGCGGAGGGGGGAGGGCTTTGGGTGCGCTCGATCCTGATCTCCTTGGCGTCCTTCAGGAACAGCGGCGAATGGGTCGAGGCCGCGATCATGCCGCCGGCCTCCCGGTGGCTTTCCAGAATCAGGCGCAGGGTTTCCTGGGAGGCGGTGTCGAGGGCCGAGGTCGGCTCGTCGAGAAGCCAGAGCGGCCTGTGCGCCACGAGCAGCCGGGCCAGCGCCACCCGGCGGCGCTGGCCTGCCGAGAGATAGGTCACAGGCAGGCGGGCCGCATGGGCCAGCCCCACCGCCTCGAGCGCCTCGCGGGGCTTCAGGGCCGGGCTTCCCAGGAAGTCGCGGGCGAACTGCAGGTTCTCCTCGGCGGTGAGCGCGGCCTTCAGGGCATCCCGGTGGCCCACATAGTGCAGGCACTCAGGTAAAGTCCGCTCGCCGGCATCGTCCAGGAGAACCACGCCTCCTGCCGCCGGCAGGCGCCCGGCCAGGATGTCGAGGAGGGAGGACTTGCCGGCCCCGTTGCGGCCGGTGATCACCAGGGCCTCGCCGGCTGAGAGCGTGAAGGAGACGCCCGCGAAGATGCGCCGCTCCCCCCGCTCGCAGGCCAAATTGTTAACGCTCAGACGCAAACCCTTGAACCCCTGCCCTCATTGCACCCCAGAACCGTTCTAAACCGTGTAGCGGGATGGTTGGAAATGATCTATAGCACCCGTGGCTGCGCCGCGCGCCAAGGCGTCCAATCCGCCTCGCGCGCTTCTCCCCTGTCCGGGCACCCCCGGAGCGGCGCGCGCTTATCGCGCTTTCGGCCGAACACATGTTCGTAACCCAAATGCACGCGAGGATTCGCCGTGACGCTCAACAACAGCTTCAATGCCCGCCAGACCCTCCAGGTCGGTGACAAGTCCTACACCTACTACTCCCTCGTGGAGGCCGAGAAGAACGGCCTCAAGGGCGCCTCGAAGCTGCCCTTCTCCATGAAGGTGCTGCTCGAGAACCTTCTGCGCTACGAGGACGGCCGCACGGTCACCAAGGCCGACATCGAGGCCGTGGCCGCCTGGCTCGACAACAAGGGCAAGGCCGAGAAGGAAATCGCCTACCGGCCCGCCCGGGTTCTGATGCAGGACTTCACCGGCGTTCCCGCCGTGGTGGATCTGGCCGCCATGCGCGACGCCATGAAGAACCTCGGCGGCGACCCGCGCAAGATCAACCCGCTGGTGCCCGTCGACCTCGTCATCGACCACTCGGTGATCGTGGACGAGTTCGGCACCCCCAAGGCCTTCGACCGCAACGTGGAGCTGGAATACCAGCGCAACGGCGAGCGCTACCGCTTCCTCAAGTGGGGCCAGACGGCGTTCGAGAACTTCTCCGTCGTGCCTCCCGGCACCGGCATCTGCCACCAGGTCAACCTGGAGTTCCTGTCCCAGACCGTGTGGACCCGCAAGGACACCGCCACGGGTGAGGAGACCGCCTACCCGGACACCCTGGTGGGCACCGATTCGCACACCACCATGGTCAACGGCCTCGCCGTTCTCGGCTGGGGCGTGGGCGGCATCGAGGCGGAAGCCGCCATGCTCGGCCAGCCGGTCTCCATGCTCATCCCCGAGGTCATCGGCTTCAAGCTCACCGGCAAGCTCCGTGAGGGCGTGACCGCCACCGACCTCGTGCTCACCGTCACCCAGATGCTGCGCAAGAAGGGCGTTGTCGGCAAGTTCGTGGAATTCTACGGCCCCGGCCTCACCGACATGACGGTGGCGGACCGCTCCACCATCGGCAACATGGCTCCCGAATACGGCGCCACCTGCGGGTTCTTCCCCGTCGATGCCAAGACCATCGACTATCTGCGCACCACGAGCCGCACGGACGAGCGCGTTGCCCTCGTCGAGGCCTACGCCAAGGCGCAGGGCATGTGGCTCACCCCCGACATGGCCGACCCGGTCTTCACCGACACCCTCGAGCTGGATCTTGGCGACGTGGTTCCCTCGCTCGCCGGCCCCAAGCGCCCGCAGGACCGCGTGACCCTCGACACCTCCAAGACCGAATTCCTCGGCGCCATGGAGAAGGAGTTCCGCAAGGCCGGCGAGATGGGCAAGCGCGTGAAGGTGGACGACGCCAACTACGATCTCGGCCACGGCGACGTGGTGATCGCGGCGATCACGTCCTGCACCAACACGTCGAACCCGAGCGTGATGATCGGCGCAGGCCTGCTCGCCCGCAACGCGGTGAAGAAGGGCCTGACCTCCAAGCCGTGGGTGAAGACCTCGCTCGCGCCCGGATCGCAGATCGTCGAGGAATATTTCAGGAAGGCGGGCCTGCAGGGCGACCTGGATGCGCTCGGCTTCAACATCGTGGGCTTCGGCTGCACCACCTGCATCGGCAATTCGGGCCCGCTGCCGGAGAACGTCTCGAAGGCGATCAACGACAACGATCTCGTGGCCGTGTCCGTGCTCTCGGGCAACCGCAACTTCGAGGGCCGCGTGAACCCGGACGTGCGCGCCAACTACCTCGCCTCGCCTCCCCTGGTGGTGGCCTATGCGCTCGCCGGCTCCATGCTGGTGGATCTCGTCAACGATCCGCTGGGCACGGGCTCGGACGGAAAGCCGGTGTACCTGAAGGACATCTGGCCCTCGTCCGTGGAAGTGCAGGAGTTCATCGACCGCACGATCACGAGCGAGCTGTTCAAGAGCCGCTACTCGGACGTGTTCTCGGGCGACGAGAACTGGAAGAAGGTCACCTTCGAGCCGGGCCTCACCTATGAGTGGGACATGGGGTCCACCTATGTGCAGAATCCGCCCTACTTCGAGGGCATGACCAAGGAGCCGAAGCCCGTCACGGACATCCTGAACGCGCGCATCCTCGGCCTCTTCCAGGACTCGATCACCACCGACCACATCTCGCCCGCAGGCAATATCCGAGCAAGCTCGCCGGCCGGCGAATACCTGCAGTCGCATCAGGTGCGGGTGGCCGACTTCAACCAGTACGGCACCCGTCGCGGCAACCACGAGGTGATGATGCGCGGCACCTTCGCCAACATCCGCATCAAGAACCAGATGGTTCGTGACGAGAGCGGCCACGTGGTCGAGGGCGGCTACACGATCCATCACCCGTCGGGCGAGCGGATGTTTATCTACGACGCCGCCATGCGCTACAAGGACGAGGGCGTTCCGCTCATCGTGCTTGCGGGCAAGGAATACGGCACCGGCTCGTCCCGCGACTGGGCGGCCAAGGGCACCAACCTGCTCGGCGTTCGCGCCGTGATCGCCGAGAGCTTCGAGCGCATCCACCGCTCGAACCTGGTCGGCATGGGCGTGGCCCCCTTCGTGTTCGAGCAGGGCACGTCCTGGGAGACGCTCGGGCTGAAGGGCGACGAGACCATCACCATCAAGGGCCTCGCCGGCGACCTGAAGCCGCGCATGCGCATGGAGATGGAAGTCACCTCGTCTGATGGCTCGGTGAAGCGCGTTCCGGTCCATTGCCGCATCGATACGCTGGAGGAGGTCGAGTACTTCCGCAACGGCGGCATCCTGCACTACGTCCTGCGCCAGCTCGCGGCGTAAGGCACATCGTGAAACGCCCGCTCTCCGGACGAGGAGCGGGCGCCGAAAGCAAGCGGGGCGCTCCAGCGATGGAGCGCCCTTTTCGTATCCGGCAAGCAGGCAGGGAAGGTCCCCGCCCGTGACCGGAGCCTGACCGGTCCGACCCTCCTCCTCTCTCCGTGAGGCTCCGCCTGCGGACTCGACGGAGCCTGCCTTCCGTCGACAACGTGAGGCCACCGCGATCGATGCGGATTGGAACAGGCATTTGGCCATTGCGTCGTTTTGGCCTGCCCGCGACCCTGTTCTTTCGTTCAAGACGCCACGCTTTCACCACCGGTCTTCCCATTTCGTTAAGGCGCCGTTAACCCTTCCACGCGGAAACTGAATTCATTGCCTCTCCTGCCCTTTCGGCCAAAGCCATGAGCGACCTTCTCGTCAGTATCCGTCACGCGAAGCCCGATGATGCGGCTTCCCTGTCGAAGGTCTTCGATGCGGCCTGGCGGGAGGCTTATTCCGGCATCATCCCCGGTGTGACCCTCGAGAAGATGTTTTCCAGGCGCAGCGAGCACTGGTGGCGCTCCACCGTGTCCCGCGGGCGTCCGCTCGTGGTGCTGGATATCGGCCAGGGCGCGGTGGGCTATGCCTCCTATGGGCGCTGCCGCGACCGGTCGCTGCCTGCGAACGGCGAGATCGACGAGCTCTACCTGCTGCCGGAATACCAGGGCATCGGCTTCGGGCGACGCCTGTTCAACGTGGTGCGCAACGACCTCCGGCACCGGGAGCTCGACAAGATCGTCGTCTGGGCCCTGGAGGACAACACCCGCGCCTGCGCCTTCTACGAGGGCATGGGCGGGCAGAGGGTCGCCCGGGTCGAGGAGCGCATCGGCAGTACGCCGCTCGCCAAGCTCGCCTATCTCTTCCGCTGAGGGCATTTGGGCCTAGGCAGGGTCTCCTTTCGGCTAAAACCCCTAAAAATCCAGCCTTCGGTCCTTGTTGCCCGGGCCTGCTCCGGCTAGTGAAGCGTCCAAGCTTCCGTGAGCGGCCCTTCGGCTGTCGGCCTCAAGCCGCTCTCAAGTCCAGCTTCTGCCGCATTTTCACCGGTGTCACGGCGTCCCCTTCAAGCACGGGACGCCTCGCCTGCGAGGATGCTCAAGCCTTGTTCCGGAGAACAGCTCTATGCGCCTTGACGCGATCAAGATTGGAAAGAACCCGCCGGACGACGTGAACGTCGTGATCGAAGTGCCGATCGGCGGCGAGCCCATCAAGTACGAGATGGACAAGGAATCCGGTGCCCTCGTCGTGGACCGCTTCCTCTATACCGCCATGCGGTACCCCGGAAACTACGGCTTCATTCCCCACACCCTGTCGGGCGACGGGGATCCCTGCGACGTGCTCATCGCCAACACCCGGGCCATCATTCCGGGTGCCGTCATGAACGTGCGCCCCGTGGGGGTTCTCGTGATGGAGGACGACGGCGGCCAGGACGAGAAGATCATCGCCGTTCCGTCGAGCAAGCTGACCCAGCGCTACGACCGGGTGGCTAACTACACGGACCTGCCGGAGATCACCATCAAGCAGATCGAGCACTTCTTCGAGCACTACAAGGATCTCGAGCCCGGCAAGTGGGCCAAGATCATCCGCTGGGGCGATGCCGAGGAGGCCAAGCGTCTGATCATCGAGGCGGTCGAGCGCGCCCAGAAGTAGGGCTCCGCTTCCCGCACCTGAAACGATGAAGGCCAGGCAAATGCCTGGCCTTTTCCGTGAGCGCTACCCGGCCGGGACAGGGGAAGCCGGGTCCGTGCTGCGGTACTCCGCCCAGGCCTGCCGCAGGATCTGCACGGCGGACGACAGGAACAGGCCCGCCATGAGGCCCGCCACGATCAGGTCGGGCCAGGCGCTTGCGGTCAACCACACCGCCCCCGCGGCCCCGGTGACGACGATGTTGCCGATGGCGTCGTTGCGCGAGCAGAGCCAGACCGAGCGCACATTGGCATCGCCGTCCTTGTAGCGCATCAGCAGGAGCACGCTGGTCACGTTCGCGGCCAGCGCCAGGAGCCCGATCACGCCCATGATCTCAGCCCTCGGCAGGCCGAGGATCAGCACGTGGTAGAGGGTCGAGCCCAGCACCCAGGCTCCCATCAGCGACAGGCTCAATCCCTTGAACAGGGCCGCGGTGGCGCGGGTGCGAAGCGACGCGCCGATCACCGCGAGGCTGAGCCCGTAGGTCACCGTGTCGCCGAGGAAGTCGAGGGCGTCGGCCTGCAGGGCCTGCGAGCGGGCAAGATGCCCTGCCACGATCTCGGTGACGAACATCGCCGCGTTGATGAGGATCACCGTCCACAGCACCCGCTTGTAGCGCGGATCGACCCCGTCGAAGACCGGCACGCCGCCATGACAGCCGCAGGCTTCCTCCGCGGCGGCGGGAGCGGCCGGACGAGCCTCGTGTGCATGTGGGTGGTGCTGCCCATGCGCATGATGCTCATGAGAGGAGCAGCACGCTCCATGCCCGTGGCTGCACGATTCGCTCATCCGATTCTCCTTTTCCCTCATCTGGAGACCACCGTACAATCTCTAGCGACTGGAGGTTCAAGAGGAAAAATGACGGATCTGTCGATCGGGGATTTGTCGCGCCAGGTTGCCGTGAAGGTGCCGACCATCCGCTATTACGAGCAGATCGGCCTTCTGCCAGCCCCGCCGCGCACGGAAGGCCGCCAGCGCCGCTACGGACCCGAGGACGTGTCGCGCCTGCGCTTCATCCGGCATGCGCGGGATCTCGGCTTCGACGTGGAGGCGATCCGGGAACTCCTGAGCCTCAGCGTCCGGCCCGACGAATCCTGCGGGCCGGCGGACCGGATCGTGCTGCGGCATCTGGAGAGCGTGGAGCGCCGCATGGCTCAGCTGGCGCTCCTGCGCGCCGAGCTGCGGCACATGCTGGAGGATTGCCGGCATGGTCCGGTGCGGGAATGCCGGATCATCCAGGTCCTGGCCGATCACGACCAATGCCGGCATGAGCATGGAAAGGTCGGTTAGGGCGCCTGAACAGGTCAGATCACGAAGAAGTCCTTGTGATTGATCTTCAGGCCCTTGCTGAGATTGGCGAACTGGATCGCCTTGGCCGATCCGGACCCGTCCGGGTCGTAGAACAGGGCTCCGCCTTCCTTGTAGTAGAGGATGCGGTCGTCCCCGTCCTTGAATTTGTTGCCGGTGACGAAGGCCTTGCTCGACAGGGCGCCCTTGGCGATCTTGCTGAAGATCTTGCGCGACAGGTGGACGACGTCGTCCGTCGGGCTGAAGTCCTGGATGTAGTCGAGGTTTGATTTCGCATTCGGCTTCTGATCGAACACGAAGACGTCCGCGCCGGTCCCGCCGACGAGGGTATCGCTTCCCGTGCCGCCCGTGAGCGTGTCGTTGCCGATCTGGCCGAAAAGCACATCGTTGCCGCCCAGGCCGAAGAGCCGGTCGTTGCCGGACTCGCCTGCCACCTGTTCGTTGCCCGCCGTGCCGAAGCGCACCAGCGGGGTCGTCTCGACGACGTTGCGCACGGCGATGGTGAAGGTCTCGGTGAGGATGCCGCCGTACTTGTCCTCGGCCTTGATCGTGATGGTGTGCTGCGCCGCGGTCTCGTAATCGAGCGCCCTCGACAGGACGAGCTCGCCGCCGTTCAGGCCGAAATAGCCGCCCGGGTTCGACACGAGGCTGAAGGTCAGGGCATCGCCATCCGGGTCGGTGCCCCGGGGGGATCCCAGGACTGAGCCCACCGCCTTGTCCTCGAATAAGGATGTTCCCGACAGGGAGATATCCGTCGGGCTGGCGTTGGTGAGAGCGACGGTTTTGTCGGAAAACTTCACCAGACGCACATCCTTGAGCGTGTCGGTGCCGTCCCGTGCGGCTCCTCCGACAGTGTCGGCAACGAGGATGGTGCCAGAGGCCGTATCGGGTGTGATCGTGTACTCCGTGCTCGCGCCGAAAAACACGGCCATGTCCTGACCCGCGCCGCCATCGAGCGTGTCGTTGCCTCCGCCCCCCTTGAGGGTGTCGTCTCCGCCGTTGCCCACCAGCCGATTGCCCGCAGCATTGCCGGTGAAGACATCGGCATTGGAGCCGCCCTCCAGGTTCGTGATCCCGATCAGGATGTCGACGCCGGCCCCGACGGTGGTCTGGCCATCCGATCTGCTGAGATCGGCCCTCACCCCGGCAGAGCCGGAATAGCGGACCGTATCAATGCCGCCCCCGCCCACGAGGCTGTCGTCGCCTGCGCCGCCCTCGAGCGTATCATCGCCGGCGCCGCCCTCGATGGTGTCGTTTCCGGCTCCACCCTGGAGGCTATCGTTGCCGTCACCACCCTTGAGGCTGTCGTTGCCGGTGCCGCCGTCGAGCGTATCGCTGCCGGCGCCGCCATCGAGCATGTTGTCGGCCGCATTGCCGGTGAGCCTGTCGTCGGAGGCGCCTCCGACGAGATTCTCGATGTCGATGAGGGTATCGATGCCTTGCCCGCCGCCGACGGCCTGCGCCGTGGTCTTGTTGAGATCGATCGTCACACCAGCGGTAGCCTCGGCATAATCCGCCGTGTCGATACCACCGCCGCCAGCGATGGTATCATTGCCGGCACCGCCTGCGAAAATCTCCGATCCCGCTCCGCCATAGGCGATGTCGTTGCCGAGCCCGAGCTTGATGATCCCGCCGGTCGCAGAGCCACCGATGCCGTTATAGAAATCGTCTCCGGCACCCAGATCCATGAGGACGGCGCCGGCTACAGCGGTTGTAGTCTTAAGCGTGCCTGTATTGATGATCTGCTCGCTGCCGGCATTGCCCTGGATGGCGATTCCGGTGGCCGTGATCGTGCCTTCATTGGTCACGGCGCGTGATGTGCCCAGCAGTTCGAGGCCGATGGCCTGTCCGGTGACGATCCTGCTCTTCCGGATCAGGAGGTGATCCGTGTTTGTCGCCCCAATGGCCGCTCCGTTGCCGCCCGTGACGTCAAGATCGATGATGACCAGGTCGGCCCCGGATGTCTCGCCGCTCGCAGGCAGGGGATTGGCGGCGTCGTAGATCTGAATGGGCATGGGGCATCCGCAGCTTGACGGTAAGAAGATGCCCGAACCCTACATTATCACGTACCCAAAAGTAATTACCTCGCAGCTCGGATTCGGAGGTACCTCTAAAGGGACTCGCCCCTGAGCAGGCGCGGCGGCTCCCGTCCCGTGAGGCCGGCCGCCTCGCGGATGAAGAAGCGCTTGAGGCCCGGCATCCGGTCGACGAGGCCCAACCCCAGGTCGCGGATCAGGCGCACGGGCAGGACGTCGTTGGAAAACAGCCGGTTCAGGCCATCCGTCACCACCCCCATGGCGGTGATGTCGGTGCGGCGCGCCCGCTCGTAATCGTCGAGCACGTCGGCCGCGCCGGGATCCATGCCGAGGCGCATGGCATCCGTGATGATCTCGGCAAGCGCCGCCGCATCGTGCAGGCCGAGGTTGAGCCCCTGGCCGGCGATGGGGTGGATCACATGAGCGGCATCGCCCAGGAGCGCAAGGCGATCGGCGTTAAACCTCCGCGCCACCCCGAAGGACAGGGGAAAGGCCTGCGGCTTCGTCTCGAAGGAGAGTTTTCCGAGCTGCAGCCCGAAGCGGCGTTCGAGTTGGGTCAGCAGATCCTCGGGATTCGATTCGAGCAGGGCCGGCACGTTCTCGGCGCGCTCGGTCCAGACGATGGAGGAGCGGTGCTGCAGGCTGCCGTCCGCCCGCGGCTCGGCCTTGAGGGGCAGGATGGCGAAGGGGCCGGAGGGCAGGAAATGCTCCACCGCCCGGCCCTCGTGGTCGCGCTCGTGGGCGATGGTGGCCACGATGCCGGATTGCCGGTAGGGCCACGAGATCCAGCCGATCCCCGCCTGCTCGCGCAGGCGCGAGCGCCCGCCGTCGGCGGCCACCAGCAGGGCGGTCGGCAGGGTCTCGCCCCCGGTCAGGGTCACGTCCGTGCGGCTGCCCTGGACGGCAAAGCTTTCCACGCCCTCGGGCCTCAAGTCGACGCCGGCCGTGCGGCAGGCCTCGAGCAGGGCGGCCGTCAGGTCCCCGGCCGTGATCATGTGGGCGAAGGGCTCCCGCCCGTCCACCTCGCCCGCGAAGGTGAGAAAAGTCGGGCGCACCGGGTCCTGCAGGCGGCTGTCGGTGATCACCATGTCGTGGATGGGCTGGGCGCGCTCCGCCACCTGGTCCCACACGCCGAGCGCCGTCAGCATCCGGCGCGCGGCCGCCGCGATGGCATAGGAGCGCTTGTCCCCGTGCGGATCGCGCTTGAGAGCCGGATCGCACATGACCACGTCGAGGCCCTCAGCAAGGGCCTGCTTGAGGGCCAGAGACAGGGACAGCCCAGCGAGCCCGCCGCCTGCAATGACGATGCGCGGTTGTGTTGAGCCGGCTGCTGCGCTCATCGCTCCATCTCCCTGCCTCAAACGTTATAGGTGGGTGTCAGCCAATCATTGACCAGCGTCAAGCTTGACGTGTCGCAGCCGCTCCCCGATGGATGACCGTTCGTGATCACAGGATTGTTTAAAACCCATGTCCCGCGCCGTCACCGACCTCCTCTCCATCCTCGACCTCGAACAGCTCGAAGTGAATCTCTTTCGCGGGCAGAGCCCCAAGAGCGGCTGGCAGCGGGTGTTCGGCGGGCAGGTGATCGGCCAGGCGCTGGTGGCCGCGACCCGTACGGTGGACGGGCGCCATCCCCATTCGCTTCACTGCTACTTCATGCTGCCGGGCGATCCCAAGGTCCCGATCATCTACGAGGTCGACCGCATCCGCGACGGCAAGAGCTTCACCACCCGCCGGGTTCTGGCGATCCAGCACGGGCAGGCGATCTTCTCCATGTCGGCTTCCTTCCATCTGGAGGAGGACGGCTTCGCCCATCAGGCCGAGATGCCCAAGGTGCCGGGCCCGGACGAGCTCCCCAGCGAAGAGGAGGTGAAGGGCGGCCTGATCCTCAAGATGCCGGAGCCCATGCGCACCTATTACGAGCGCGAGCGGCCGCTGGAGATCCGGCCCGTGGAGCTCAACCGCTACATGTCCCGCGATCCGGGCGAGCCGCGCTTCCATGTGTGGATCAAGACCACCGGCCGCCTGCCGGACGATCCGGCGATCCATCAAAGCGTGCTGGCCTATGCGTCCGACATGACGCTGCTGGACACCTCCCTCATTCCCCATGGCCGGACGGTGTTCGAGCCCGAGATCCAGCCGGCGAGCCTCGACCACGCCATGTGGTTCCACCGTCCCTTCCGGGCCGACGAATGGCTGCTCTATGCGCAGGATACGCCCAACGCCGGCGGCGCCCGCGGCCTGTCGCGCGGCCTCATCTTCCGGCAGGACGGAACCCTGATCGCCTCCGTCGCCCAGGAAGGCCTGATCCGCGAGCGCCGCCGTTGAAGCAGCCCTCCTCCCCCTTGTGGGGAGGAGTTGGAGGTGGGGGTGTGAGCGTTACGCTGATCCAGTTCAGCGCCGACACCCCCCGGCCGCGCTGCGGCCACCCCTCCCCACAAGGGAGAGAAGGGGTCAGCACTAGGAGCTGACGAGCCAAGCTCCCGCTTCATGCCCACAATTTCATCAATCTGCCCACTTTCCATCCAAATCGCCGCTGCCTCGAAAAGAGGCAGCGTTCTGTCGCCATGACCGGACAGGCTTGGCATGATCCTTGCCTAAAGACCCCCGACACCCGGACCTGGAGCCGGGTTCACGTTGGAACCGTCGCCCGCGCTCGGGCAGACGCAATAAAGGGGGCCTGACCCATGAAGATTGTGATGGCGGTCATCAAGCCGTTCAAGCTGGAGGAGGTGCGCGACGCGCTCACCGGCCTCGGCGTGCACGGCCTCACCGTGACCGAGGTGAAGGGATACGGGCGGCAGAAGGGCCACACGGAAATCTATCGTGGCGCCGAATACGCCGTGAGCTTCCTGCCGAAGCTGAAGATCGAGGTGGCTGTGCCGAGCGAGCTGGTCGACCCGGTGATCGAGGCGATCACGGCTTCTGCGCGCACGGGCCAGATCGGCGACGGCAAGATCTTCGTCACCTCCCTCGAAAAGGCGGTCCGCATCCGTACGGGCGAGACCGACGGCGACGCCCTTTAATCCTCTTTTTTGCTGATTTTTTGAGGTTCGATCCAATGACGTTCCGTCCTCTTCTCCTGCCGGCGCTCGGTGCGCTGGGTATAGGTCTTGCCGCCCTCGATCCCGCCCTGGCGCAGGAGGCCGCTGCCGCGGCTCCGACCGTCAACAAGGGCGACACCGCCTGGATGCTCGTCTCGACGATCCTGGTGATCCTCATGACGATCCCGGGGCTGGCCCTGTTCTATGGCGGCCTCGTGCGCACCAAGAACATGCTCTCCGTGCTCATGCAGGTCTTCGCGGTGTTCTCCCTCGTGGGCATCCTTTGGGTCACTTACGGCTATTCGCTCGCCTTCACGTCCGGCGGCGAGGGGATGCTCGGCGCCATCATCGGCGGCTTTTCAAAGGCCTTCCTCGCCGGCGTGACCACGGATTCCACCGCCGACACCTTCACCAAGGGCGTGGCGATTCCGGAATTCACCTTCATCGCCTTCCAGCTCACCTTTGCCGCCATCACCCCGGCCCTGATCGTCGGCGCCTTCGCCGAGCGCATCAAGTTCTCGGCCGTGATGCTGTTCACGGGCCTGTGGCTGACCTTCGTGTATCTGCCCATCGCTCACATGGTGTGGTTCTCGGAAGGCTATCTCTTCGGCCTCGGGGCGCTGGACTTCGCGGGCGGCACCGTCGTTCACATCAACTCGGGCGTGGCCGGCCTCATCGGCGCCCTGCTCATCGGCAAGCGCATCGGCTATGGCCGCGACCTGCTTGCCCCGCACTCGCTGACGCTCACCTTCGTCGGTGCCTGCCTGCTGTGGGTCGGCTGGTTCGGCTTCAATGCCGGCTCGAACCTGGAGGCCACGGGCGGCGCGGCGCTGGCGCTCCTCAACACCATCGTGGCGCCGGCTGCAGCCGGCCTCGCCTGGATGACCGTGGAGGCGCTGGCCAAGGGCAAGGCCTCGCTGCTCGGCATCGCGTCGGGCGCGGTGGCAGGACTTGTCGCCATCACGCCGGCCGCCGGACTGTCCGGCCCCATGGGCGCCATCGTGCTCGGCCTCGTGGCGGGCGCGGTCTGCTACTTCGCGGTCACCGGCGTGAAGAACGCGCTCGGCTATGACGATGCGCTGGACGTGTTCGGCATCCACGGCGTCGGCGGCATCATCGGGGCCATCGGCACCGGCATCGTGGCGGCTCCGTCCCTCGGGGGCTACGGCGTCGGCGAGTACGCGATCGGCGGCCAGCTGGTGACGCAGGTCATCGCCGTGGTGGTGACCCTGGTCTGGACCGGCATCGGCTCCCTGGTGCTCTTCAAGATCACCGACGCAGTCGTGGGCCTGCGCGTCACGCACGACCAGGAACGCGAAGGCCTCGACCTCGCCGACCATGGCGAGCGCGCCTACAACTACTGAAGAACAGCCTTCCAGAGGCACAAACGGAAAAGCCCCGGTCATAGACTGGGGCTGTTTTTTGCTACCGACTCAGTGGTCATCCCGGATGGAGCGCAGCGAAGATCCGGGATCGCGTGCAGGATCTGGCTTTATTTCCCTCCCCCTTGTGGGGAGGAGGGCTCTTGCGCCAATCTCGTCCAGCGATCCCGGGTTCTGCTGCGCAGCCCCGGGATGACGCTGATCAATTACCCGTTCTTCACCAGCTGCCGCAGCTTTGCGCGCCGCGTCTCCTCCGGCTCCTGGAAGTTGGACGTGCCGTAGAACTCGCCCTTGCTGTCCATGAGGAACAGGGTGGCCGAGTGATCCATGGTGTAGCCGCCGTCGGTCGGCACCTTGCGGTAATAGATCTTGTAGGCCCGTGCGGCCGCGGCGATCTCCTCTTCCGTGCCGGTGAGGCCGACGATGCGCGGATCGAAGGAGGCGAGATACGTCTTCATCAGCTCCGGCGTGTCGCGCTCCGGATCGACCGTGATGAAGGCGGCCTGCAGGCTCGAAGCATCCCGGCCGAGGGCAGCCATGTCCTGGGTCAGGTCGTAGAGCGTCGTCGGGCAGACCTCCGGGCAATGGGTGAAGCCGAAGAAGACCACAAAGGGCTTTCCCTTGAGGTTCTCCGGGGTGAAAGGCTTGCCCTCGTGGCTCGTGAGACGGAACGGACCGCCGATCGGCACCTTGCCGGCGCTCTGCTGCGACCCCGAGGGGAAGAGAAGCAGGCCCGCCGTGGCGACGAGCACCAGGAGCCCCGTCGTGAAGACGAGGAGCGGCACGAGAAGACGTTTCGGATTCATCGCTGCCTCCTTAGTGCTTGTGCTCGGCGGCGGCAGCCCCGCCCATGCCGCGCACCGTGTATTCCACCTCGACGGGACCCGCCTTCTCGAAGGTGAGCGTTCCCTTCAGGGTCTGGCCCTCCTTCAGCGGCTCCTTCAGGTCCATGAACATGAGATGGAGCCCGCCCGGCTTCAGTTCGACTGTGGCGCCGGGCTTGATCTCGAGCCCGCCCTCCACCGGCTTCATGCGCATGACGTCGCCCTCGAGCTTCATCTCGTGCACCTCGACCTTGGCGGCGAGCGGAAACGAGCCGCCGGTGAGCCGGTCGGGCGCCGTGCCCGAATTGGTGATGCGCACGTAGCCGCCGCCCACCTTGGCACCGCCGGGGGTAGCGCGCGACCAGGGCTGCTCGAGGGTCAGGGACCCTGCCTTCACCGGGGTCGGTGCAGCACCTGCTGCCGCCGCGATCCTCACGCCGGGGGCGGGCGATTTGAGGCTGTGCGGATCCTCGCCGGCGGCAGGCACCTGCGTCCATTCCTCGGCCACGCCGTCGCATTCCTGCACCACGGGGAAGAAGACCGTGGCGCCCGGCTGATAGGCATCGGTGAACCGGGCCTGGAACACGAACTCGTCGTAGTGGCCGTCGTCGAGGGAGCCGGTCCAGACGATGTCGGTCACGCCCTCGGACACTGTCTCGCCATGAAACTGGTAGGCGCGCACATAGGCCCCCTTGGCGGTCTCGAGCTTCCAGCCCGCCTTGGGCATGGGTTTGACCGCCACGATCCCTTCCGGGATCCGGACGCGCACCTTCAGGGTCGGCTTGCCGGCGCATCCATGCGGGATGCGCAGGGTGGCCTTGTAGGTGGAATTGGGCGTCGCCTGCCCGTTCTCGAAAGTCACATGGGCGAGGGCGGGAGAAGACATGGCGACGAGGGCGGCAGCAAGCGCGCCGAGGCGGGACGAAGTCATGGATGTCAGTCCTTGCAGAATTGGGAGTCGAAAGCCGGCGATCAGCCGAGGCGCGGAGGCGCGCGCGATCCCAGAGGCAGGACGTTGGAGGTGAGCCGCAGGTGCGGCGGGTCCGCAGTGCGGACGCTTGCGACGGCAACAGGTGCGATGCGCCCGAGGATCGTTGCCACGGGGACCGGACCTGCCGGCCCCGAGCCGTGGCAGCTCAGGCTGCAGCAGAGATTTTCATGGGCCTGCGCGGGGGAATGGTCGGGCGCGGGCGAGCCGTCCTGAAGGCAGATGATCGCCTGCGGCTGGGCAGCCGCCGCCGCGTGGACGGCGCCGCTCGCGGACAGCAGCAGGGCCTGCAGGACGAAGGCATAGGCCATCACCGCCGCAATAGTGGCGCGCGTCCAGCCCTGTGCCGAGGTCCTGCGTCTCATGGCCGGGACACTGATCTTTTGTCCGGCAGACGTCAACCGCGCAAAAGGCCACTGGAACGCTGAGCTGATGAGTGGCTCCTCCCCTCCCCTTGTGGGGAGGGGTGGCTGCGGCAGCGGGCGGGGTGGGGGTGTGAGCGTCAAGGATTCAGAACGTGGCGCTGACACCCCCACCTCCAACTCCTCCCCACATGGGGGAGGAGGGCTCGTTGAACTTCCCCCAAAGGTAAGAGCCACTTTTCCCCACCCGATGCACTTACGGTTAAAGGACCCTTAACCCGCCCGCGCTAGCATCCAGGCAATAGTGTCTCGTCCTATGGTTTTTTAGAGTGGTTTGATGCGCGCGGCCCGCCGTTCTTCTTCCGCCTATGATGGCCTCTTCAGTGCCTTGAGAGCCTTCCTGGCCCGCCGGGCCCAGGAGCTGACGGGCCTGTGCCTGATCGCCTTCGCGGGCGCGGTCGCCGTGGCGCTGGCCACCTGGTCGGTGGACGATCCGAGCCTGAACAACGCCACCGATCTGCCCGTCCGCAACCTCATCGGCTGGCCCGGCGCCATCGTGGCCGATCTGTTCATGCAGCTCGTAGGCCTGGGGGCCATCGCGGCCGTGCTGCCCCTGGCGCTCTGGGGCTGGCGGCTCATGAAATCGGGCGAGCTCGGTCGCATGCAGCTGCGGCTTGCCCTCTGGGTCATCGGTGCAGGCGCCGCCACGGCTCTGGCCAGCGCCCTGCCCCCGACCCAGAGCTGGCCCCTGCCCACGGGCCTCGGCGGCGTGGTCGGCGATGCGATCCTGGCCGGCGCCAAAGCCATCACGGGGCTGTCCAGCGGCTCGGCCAGCGCGGTGCTGGGCTTCCTGTTCGCAGGCGTCGCCATCTTGAGCCTCTCGGCGGCCTGCGGCCTCGGTCCGGCGGACGAGAGGCACCGCGAGGAACCGGAGGAAATCGAGGATCCCGTGCCGGTCCGCCGCCGCAGAATCCAGGACTGGGACGAGGCGGAGGAGATCGGCCACGACGAGCCGGGCTGGGGCATCGTGTCCCTCGGGGCCCTGGCCCATGGGGTCATGAGCCTGCGCGCCAGCGCCCGGCGCTGGAAGGAGGGCCGCAGCGCCGCTGCCGACGAGGATTACGACAACGCGCCCGCGCCTGTGAAGCGCTCCGCCCGCCAGCCCGGCCTGCGCCGCGAGCCCGTCCTCGACGGCGCGCCGGCACGCCCGCGCCCGGCGCCGGCTTCCGTTCCGATGCATGACGACGATGAGGCCCCCTGGGACGAGGACGACGCTGCCCCGGCCCGGGCTGCCGTCAGGCCCGAGCCTGCCCCGGCCCGCGTCGGCCCCGTGCCGGCCGCCCCGAAGCCGGGCCAGCGCATGGCGCGCGAGGCGCAGCCTTCGCTGCTCGATGAAGAGAATTACCAGCTGCCCCAGCTCGGCCTGCTCGCCGAGCCCAAGCGCCCGGCCGGTCCCACGATCTCGGCCGACGCCCTGGAGCAGAACGCCGCCCTGCTGGAGAGCACGCTCGAGGATTTCGGCGTCCGCGGCGCCATCTCCAAGGTCAATCCCGGTCCTGTCGTGACGTTGTATGAGTTGGAGCCTGCGCCTGGGACGAAGTCGTCGCGGGTGATCTCGTTGGCCGACGACATCGCCCGCTCCATGAGCGCGGTCTCGGCCCGCGTGGCCGTGGTGCAGGGCCGCAACGCCATCGGCATCGAGCTGCCCAACCACAAGCGCGAGACCGTCTACCTGCGCGAGCTCCTGGCCAGCCAGGACTTCGAGACCTCCAAGCAGAAGCTGGCGCTGTGCCTCGGCAAGACCATCGGGGGCGAGCCCGTCATCGCCGATCTCGCCCGCATGCCGCACTTGCTGGTCGCCGGCACCAC
>NZ_JBWBEW010000015.1:0-11682 GCF_056148915.1 Microvirga sp. jy35
GGCCCTCCGGTTGGGGTTTTGCTGATGCAAAACTCGCACCCTTGGCGCGGGGTGGAGCAGCCCGGTAGCTCGTCAGGCTCATAACCTGAAGGTCACAGGTTCAAATCCTGTCCCCGCAACCACCGATAATGACAGGCCCCTGAAAGCGAGAGCTTCAGGGGCTTCGTCGTATCTGGCCACTTGCGATCCCGCAGACACCCGAAGCCCTCCTGCGCCAACCGCGCGGAGGGCTTTTTGCTGTTCAGCCTCCTGTTTGCCGGTCGAGCACAACACTAGGATGCGCGCGAGGTCGCCGTGCAGAATCGGATCAAGTCCGCCCTCCTCGCGTGGCGTCAGTTCTATCTTCTCGATCAGCGAGCGAATGAGCTCCATCGCCTCATCTCTGTGCGCGGCATCTTCGAGGAGCGTCTCGAGTTCCTCGATCTTGCGGCGGTACACAACCGCGAGGTTCGGATGCACTGCAATGTTCGGCGCCACCTCAGATCGTGCTTGCTGGGCGACCAGGCTTTCCTTCTCGGCCTCTAACTCGACTAGACGTGCCTTCATCGACGGTTGGTACAGGCCGTCCTCGATCGCACGCATGATGCCGTCAATCTTGCGCTGGACGCTTGCCAGCTTCGCCTCGACCTCCGCCGCCTTGCCGCTCATCTCTTTCGTAAGACGGTTCACCTCCTCCTGGTAAGCCCGCGTGAATTCCGCCACCAGCTCTGGCGTGAGCAGGTTCTGCTTCAAGGCCTTAAGGATGCGCGCCTCGATCTCGCCTCGGCTGATCGTGCGGTCGTTGTAACACGTGCCTTTCGAACGCCGTCCTGCACAGCCATAGCGGTCCTTGGCCATGATCGTGTAACCCGCGCCGCAGCAGCCACACACCAGAAGGCCCGAGAGCAGGAAGCGGCGGCGATGAGCGCGATTAAGCGCATTACCGTGCTCGTTCCTCGCCATCTCGAAGGCGGTTGCCTCCTGGCGTCGCTTGACCTCCTGCCAGAGCGCATCATCAATGATGCGTAGGTGCGGCACCGCCGTGCGTTCCCAGCGCTCCGGCGGATTCGGCCGCGCCACGCGTTTACCGGTGCGCGGGTCCTTCACATACGAGCAGCGGTTCCAGACCAGCTCGCCGATATAGAGCTCGTTGTTGAGGACTCCCGTGCCTCTCTCCTTCTGGCCGCGGATAGTGGTGTCCTGCCAGGGGCGGTTCTCGGGGCCGGACACCTGTTCCTCATTCAGCCGGCGGGCGATCGCCCGCGGGCTCACGCCATGGGCAAACATTGCGAAGATGCGCCTGATGACAGCCGCCTCGGCCGGGTTGATCACCCGCCCTCCTCGTTCGCCGTCCTCGACCACATCGTAGCCGAAGGCCTTGCCGGCGGCGGCGCGCCCCTGCAACACCCGACCCAGCTGCCCGCGCTTGGTCTTCTCGCGCAGATCGGCGAGGAACATCTGGGCCATGGTGCCGAGCATGCCGACGTGCATGGTGGTCACGGTGCCGACATTGACTGCATGCAGGCTCATGCCGTGGAACTGCAGCTCGTCGTGCAGGCTCGCGACGTCCGAGAGCTTGCGGGCGAGACGATCGAGGGCCTCGACGATCACGACGTCGAAGGCTCCGCGCCGCGATTGCGCCAGCAGGCCCCTATAGCCGGGGCGATTGCTGCTGGCGCCGGAGAGCGCCCGATCCTGGAACGTGGCGATGACCTCGAACCCGTGCTGCGCTGCGTAGCGGCGACAGACCTCGATCTGGTCCTCGATCGAGGCGTCGCGCTGGTTCTCGCTCGAGTAGCGGGCATAGATGGCGGCGCGCTTCATGCCAGGTCCTCCGAGGCGGCTTTGAGCTGATCGAGGATCAATCCGAGGCGTCGGCTTGCCGCCAGATTATCGGCTTGGATGTAAAAGCGCTCGGTTGTCGAGAAAGATCGATGCCCAAGCAGCGGCGCGGCGGCGCGGGCCATATCAGCGGAGACGGCCGCGAGGCTCGAAGCAGCGCAATCGCGCAGCAAGTGGGGATTGATGGCCACCCCGAACAGGCGCCGGGTCAGCTTGGTGATCCGGTGATAGATCGAATGGGGGTCGCGCATGACTCCCTCCTTGCCGAGCCATAGCCTCGCCGATTCGCCAGCCTGCGGAAACAGCGGCCGGACCGCGGACAAGTAGCGCGCGAACCAGGGCAGCAGCGGCTCGGGCAAATCGAAGCTGACCGGCTGGCCGGTCTTGGTCTCCGCCGCCGGAATAGTCAGGAGCCAATTGTCCTCTGTCGGGATCAAATGACGTTCCAACTCCAAACCGGTGAAGTTCTTCACCCGCAGCGGTCGGCTGGCCAGGAAGGCCAGCATCAGGGCATCGCGATAGGCCAGGGCCTGCTTGAGGGAAAGATCAGCCGCGGGCATGCGCACCAGTTCTGCGAGAGCGGCGGCAAAGATCTCTGCGGTTGGGCGCATCCGTGCCCGCTTGTCCCTGCTCGGTTTGGCATTGATCTGAACCCGGTTACAGGCGTCCTGCAGCCAACGCCAGTTCCGATTCGGGGCCATGGCCTGCATCATCACCTTGAGGCCAACCAGCATCGACAGACGCGTGCGCGGGGCGACAAGCGTCTCAAGGTGGCGGTTATAGGCACGGACCGCCTCGCGGCTGAGGCGATCGGCGGGGCTTGCGCTACGATCAAGCTGGCCGGCCCAGAGCAGGTAGCCGAGCCAGCGGCCATAATGCTGCTCATTGGTCAGGCGGGTGCGGAACGCCCAATGCGCCGCACCGCCACCCTCGTCGAAAATGTCGCCCGCGGCTTGCACCGCCATCCAGGCATCTCGGTCAACCTGCGGCCACTCGGAAACCGGCAGAGCGCGACGCATCGGATCAACGGGTCTGGCCATCAGCGCGCGCCCTTTACGGCCTTGGCCTTCGCCTCAGAGAGCAGCCGGTCAACGTGGCGGCCGGCCGCCTTCGACTCGGTGCCGAGATAATGGCCCATGGTGGTGTCGAGAGTCGTGTGGCCGAGAACGCGCGAGACGGCGAGGTAAGCACCGGGATCGGCCTCGACCGTGATCTTCGCAATCGCGTGGCGGAACAGGTGCGGGTTCATCTCCAGGCCAGCCCGGCACATGCCGCGACGGATCGCGTCCGCCATCGCCGTAGTTGACCTTGGCCCACCGCCGGGTCCGGGGAAGAGAAAAGGCCTCTCGGTCTCCGGCAGACGGGAGCGAAACGCAGCGATGTGGTGCTTCAAGCGAGCTGTGATCTCGGCATTGATCTCGAATTCCAGCGGCCGCCCGGTCTTGGTGCGTTCCGCCGGAACGACCAAAACAGCTCGCCCTGAGCTGAGCCAAGTGAAGTCGGAGAGCTCCAGCGTCCGTAAGGAGCCGATCCGCAGGCCGCAGCAGATGAGCAGGTCGACCGCGACAGCCCGCTCCATCGCCTTAGCCGCGCGCAGCGGGTTCTTCTCGGCCGCTGCCCGTCTGGCCTCCTGCTCCGGAAGGTCAGCAGTCGGCAGACGTTGCGCGGATCATCGAACTGGCCCAGGCGCTTGCGGTTGCGCTCTGTCATCTGACGCCGGTCACCGGGATCAAGCTTGCGGCACACCTTCTCCAGGGTCGCGAGCGTCACCTCGTCCAATCTGCCATAGTGCTTGCCGATCAGGCGCATGGACAGGGCAAGGTTATGCACGCGCTGGGTCTTCTTACCGGAGCGATTAAGGAAGAAGCGCAGAGCGGCCTTGAAGGCCTCGGGCTGGAACAGCACGTTCAACGAGGTGATCGCCTCGGCCGGCAGGTGACTGGACTGCACCAAGGCTGAGGCGAACTGGCGGAAGTTATAAATCCGGTGCTCGATTGTGGCGGGCCTGAGCGCACGGGCTGGAGCCTCCTCATCGAGCGGATCGGGGTTTGCCATGCGCTCGCGCCAGAGAACAACATCCCCCTGGAACGAGCTTGGGAAGGCGCTTAGGGGCAGCGCATAGGGCTCCTGCCTGAAGGGAGAGCACAGGAGCACCTGGGGCCAGCCCGGCACGGTACGTGCCGAGCGGTTCCAGTTGACGATGGTGCTCTTGAGGACATCCCTTGGGTTCTTGATCGCCTCTTCAGTCTCAACCGCCTCGAAGAGGCCGAGAAGCGTCTCGGTGGTAACCTCCTCCGGTGCGATACCCATGACCGAGCAGTAGGTGGCGAGGCGGTAAAGCGCCTGCCGCTGGTAAGCGATCGCGATGCGATCGAGCAGGTCCTGCCAGGACGGAGATACGGGGATGCGCTTGGTCAGGGGCGAGACCGGCTGGCCATAACGCTGGACAGCCTTGGCCACCAGCGAACGGATATTCGCAAAGGTCTTCTCCGACAGGTCCAGCTGCGCCGGGCTCTTGGACGCGAACACCTCACGCACTCGGCGCGGAACTGCTTCCAGCTGCATGAGCGGGGTCTGGAACAGCTGCTCGATGCGGTTGAGGGCTGAGACGAGGTCGCGGCGCTGGGTGCCCGTCAGGCTGGAATCAGCCTCGGCAAGGCGCTTCACGTCAGCCAGCGTGATCTGGTCTTTGGAGAGGAAGGCGGCCTTGCTGCGGGCAAGAAAGGTGGGATCGAAATGGTTCATCGGGATCATCTCGCGTGGTCAGCTCTGGCCTCGGGAGGACAGGCGTGGACAGAAGGGCCAATTCGGGAAATAGCAGCTTTTTGGTCCTACGGCGTTCAGCCGGGCGCGCTCTCCCGACGGTCTGTAAGCCATTGACACTGCTGGACTATGCTGGTCAGACGGGTTCAACGTGTTTTAGTCGCGGCGGAGCTTCTCGTAGCTGATCGCATCCTCTGGCGAGACGCGGATCTGCGCTCCGATGCGGTGCACCTTAAGGTCGCCGCGCGCTACGATGCGGCGCAGGGATTTGAGACTCACCTGCCAACGGGCGGCGAGGTCCTGCAGGGTGAGTAGAGGTTCAAGTTTCGGCTTCACGGCCATCCTCCAGTTCGGGGTTATCGCGGCCGGAGTGATCGTCTTGGTCAGCATTTATGTGCTCGAGTGCATCCCGCGCGGCTAGTCGAGCCAGCAGGTGGACGAACTCCACAAGCGGCGAGCCCGCTGCGGGTGCGTTCATTGTCCTCTGTTGCTGGTCGGGGTCTTGATGGGCCACGGGCAATCCCTTGGTCGCGGATGGCCCATCGATGTCACAGCTGACCGCCTAAGACCCGTGAAAGGCACTCGTAAAATATCACGAAGTTTGTTCAGGCGGCGTCTCGCCTTGTCGGAAGATCCGCAAGGCCTTCCGCGCCTGCTCAGCATGCTGAGCCCAGAGATCACGGATAGTGGTGTGGTGGATGCCTGTCCTGTCGGCGAGCTCCTGGATCGCAGCCTCAAGCTTCCAGCCCTTCTCCTCGAAGAGAACAAGGTGGATTGCAAAGCGGATATCCCGGAGTTGCTTCAGGTGTTCGTGAATGCGCGGGCGCTTGCCTTGGCCGTGTCCCTCAACCTGGAAAGCCTCACCAAACTTCAATCTTGCTCCGTCAGAGCCGGTATGGCTGGCCTGGTACTGCTTGTATCCTGCGACGATCGCCTCCACGGCCCAGAAGGGGACGGTGACACTCTCTGGCGCTTTGCCCTTCCTCCAGTAATATGAGGCGACTGTCGCCATTGCCTCAAACGCGGGCAGTGGGTTGGTGCCATCTACTGCAAAGGCGTCTCGTGCAATTGCGAGAAAGACTGCACGGTCCTGCTCGGCTGAGAACGGCCAGTTTGTGTCGGTCCACACCGACTCGAGTTTCTGACCCTTCACGCGTCACCTCTTTCTCACTAACCTTGACTCGTCATTTGGTAAGGCAAGCTCAATACATCCGGTTAAGTTGCAAGTGTTGGACTCAGTCAGATAAGGCTCCTGACTAGCAGGCAGAAATTGAGCGCCAAAGATGCGGGTTGGAGCTGTTCGCACACGGGGCTGACACGCTAGGCCCTAGTCGCAATAGACCCAAAGAAAAGCCTCCTTTCTTTGTAGCTTAGCAATACCAAAATCCCTAAATGGGAGAGTTTCGACCTATAAAACATCCTCCAAAATAGTGGTGGTTTCAACCGCTTGAGTAGCTGTTTCTCTGCCGTTACTAAGGCATTGTCACCCCATGAGTATCTCGCTTAGACACCTTGTCCTTATAGATGGGACATGCGCCGTTTTGCCGAAGCTTGCAGGCGCGTCTGCAAGAATTGTCCTAACAACCCTCGCGCTCATCGCTGTCTTTGCGGATCCTCTCCAAAATCCTTCCGACGCCCGCGCGACGTTCGTCGCAGAAGGTGGCTACGCCTTAAAGGCTCGGATCAAATTTTTTGTAAAGATTTCAGTTCTGCAAACCTTACCAATTGGGACAGGAAACCAGGTTGCAGTTCCATTATGAAGTCGGCCAGTTCTACCTTGAGAGTAGTCCTCGCCGACGATCACCCGGTCGTTCTGAATGGTCTTAAGGCACTGATTCAGGCCGATACAATGTTCGAAGTAGTTGCCACCTGCACCGAAGGTAGCTTGGCGCTCCAGACGATTCTAGAGGAGCAGCCTGATCTCGCAATACTGGATGTTTCGATGCCAGGTCTTACAGGGATTGAGGTGCTTGAGAGGATTGGAGCGCATGATCTCAGAACGCGTGTCATCTTACTGACCGGGTCGGCAAGTGATCGACAGATCGTGGAAGCGGTAGAACGGGGTGCTTACGGCTTGATGCTTAAAGATGCAGCTAGTGATACCCTTCTCGAGTGCATGCGATCTGTTGCAATGGGAAGGCGCTGGCTCCCTTCGGCTTTAGTAAGTGCAGCAGTCTGCCGTGAGGAGGAAAGGCAAGCCAAGGCGAATTTGCTTGAGGATGTTCTTACAGCTCGAGAAAGAGAGATTGTTATTCTTGTCGCTGAGGGGCAGTCGAACAAGGAAATCGCGCGCCTCCTTGGGGTCACCGAAGGAACTATCAAAGTCCATCTTTATAAGATTTACCCAAAGCTAGGGGTCAGCAACCGAACGGCTCTAGCAACGTGGGCTCACAATCATCGAGATCAACTGCTGAAATCCTAGCAGAAAGTATATCACGTGACGCTGCTCAGGTGCCTCGTTTCTTAGTCGAGCTTGACCCATCAACTTGCAGAATAGGCATGTCATGTTAGCGGACACAATGGATTTTTATTTATAAGTTTACTGCCCACTTGGGGTTACCGCTTTGGCGATGCGGAGGGCCAATATGCTCCGCTCTTCGCTAGGTTTAAATTTGCTCAGAACTTCGACGTCTCTGGTTAGCGGTCACAAAAAGTCTTGATATGACGGACACCCTCATTCGCCTCTTCAAGGCGCGCTATCTTTCTTTGCCGCTGCGGGATCTCCTTGGGCTGGCCTTTGTGGCGTCAGTGCTGTTTTTGATGATACTTATGTCCCTTATTGTGGGGTCTTTAGGAGGAGAACACATTCGCTCCCGAGTGGTCCGGGAGTTTGGCCTTCTAGCCTTCGAAATGCGAGATAATGTCGACCGTACATTGTATGAACGTATCAGCGACATCAGGCTATTGACCACGAGCCCCGTGATAACCGACCCAGCGATATCTCCAGAGCAGAAGCGCCGAAGGCTTGAAGCTTTCAAAGAGACTATCCGAGATCATGTATGGATCGGCTTCGCCGATGCCTCGGGCCGAGTCGTTGCAGGCACAGATGGCGCTCTTGAAGGATCTGACGTATCAGGCGAGGCCTGGTTCAAAGAGGCCCTGAGAGAGCTGTCCGTTAGTGACTTTGAACAGAACAACTCCGGCCGACGTCTCCCATTAGTCCGTGTCACGGCTCCAGTACATGCCCCAAATGGCCTAACGATTGGGGTTATCATCTCCCATCTCAACTGGGCGTGGGCTGATGAGATCAGGCAGCAGCTCCTACTCTCCTCAGCCAATCCCAGTGCCGAAATCCTGATCGTAAACCCAGATGGCCGAGTGTTGCTCGAGTCCGAACAGAGGCGCACGTATAAGCCTCCGGCAGCTCTACTGCAGTCTACTCTGAGGCAGGGGGTGTCTTCGATCGATACTGGTGATCAGTTGGTCGCTCTGAGTCAGAGCAGAGGCTATCGCGACTATCCAGGTTTCGGTTGGCTGATTGTGGTAACGCAGGCAGCAAAAGAGGCACTTCAGCCCGTCAGGGTCATGCAGCAGCAGGTGCTTCTGTGGGGTAGTGGAATTGGGTTGATATTCGTTGCGATTGGGCTTGTCTTAGCAGAGGCGATCAGCCGTCCTCTCCGGCGGATTGCGGCAGAGGCAGATCGCCTGCGGGCAGGTGGCGACACTCAAATGGCGTTCCCTCGATCTCCGATCTTCTGGGAGATTCAGTTGCTCTCCCGTTCCCTGAACGAACTCCTTCAACAGCGCGAAAAGGCCCGACGCGAGGCTGAGGCGGCAAGTCAAGCCAGGAGTGATTTCCTGGCAGCTATGAGCCACGAAATCCGTACGCCTCTGACAGGTGTGCTTGGCATGGCCGACCTCCTTGGCGCGGAAGACCTGCCCTCACAGCAGAAAAGCTATGTGGACTCTATTCGCGCCTCAGGGCGGCACCTTCTTAGCGTCACCAACGACATTCTCGACTTTTCCCGGATTGAGACAGGCAAGCTCGAATTGGAGCACATTGATTTCTCCCTTCCAGAACAACTCGAGGGCCTGCGCTCCCTCGTTCAGCCTCTAGCAACCGAGCGCGGATTGGAGCTCCACTTTGAACTGTCGGAACACTCGCCTCCCATCCTCAAAGGGGATCCAACACGCCTCAAGCAGGTGCTGCTCAATCTCGTCGGTAATGCGATCAAGTTCACTGAGAAAGGCAGCGTGATCTTGCACATCTCGCACCGACCGGCAGACGAGCCCCAGCTACGCTTCCGGTTTGAGGTACGGGATACCGGGATTGGAATTGCCCCAGAGAAGCAGGCCGAGCTCTTCACTGCATTTGCTCAGGCGGACCGCTCAACGGCGCGCCGGTTTGGTGGCAGCGGGCTTGGTTTAGCAATCAGCAAGCGGCTGGTTGAGGCTATGGATGGAGAGATCGGTGTCACCAGCCTCCAAGGCATCGGCAGTGTCTTTTGGTTCGAGGTGCCGTTCGAGCTTGGGGATCCTGCCAAGTTGACCAAGGCTGCAACTGTTCAATTCGCCCCCGTGCAGCCAAGCCGAATTCTGGTCGCGGAGGATGTGGCGATTAACCGGGACCTGTTGAGGGAGGTGCTGTCCCGACAAAGGCATGAGGTCGTTTTTGCCGAGAACGGGGCCGAGGCTGTGGCATTGGCAGAGAAAGAGCCGTTTGACCTGATCCTTATGGATGTGCAGATGCCGGCTATGGATGGCATTGAAGCCACACGCCGAATTCGCAAGCTCGATAGGCCAACTCGTGACATCCCCATCTTAGCACTGACGGCAAATGTGATGGCGCACGAGAGGGAAAAATATATGGCGGTAGGCATGACCGAGTGCCTGATGAAACCGATCGACTGGAACCAACTAACGGCTGCGCTCGCCCGGTATGGCCGCAGCGGGCAGGCGGTCGCATCCTCAGATGTTGATGTACACCAGAAGGCTGATGAGACGCCGCTGGTAAACCGCCAGACGCTCGAGCGGCTTAGTGCCCACATGCCTGCCGAGCAGCTTACGTCCTTGCTCAAGCGCGGAATTGAGGATGTGGAGCGAGCCTGTGATGAAATGGCAGCTCTACCCCAAGGCTCAGACGAACTCGCCCAAAAGGCACATAGTCTCAGGGGCATGGCAGGAATGCTGGGACTAGCTAAGATTGGAAAGATTTCGGCAGAGATTGAGGAGCGTACCCGCTCTGGGGGCGGAACTGAACACCTCCTGTCGGAACTTAGGGATGTTACTGCGGCGACACTAAGCAACCTCCGACGGGCAAATTCTTTCGATTGATGAGAGCGACCTGACTAGGTATTGCCTTTGGCAGATCGCTGGTAAGAAGGTTTCAACTCTGGATCTGGGCCGAATTATATCCTTTGCATTATCGGTGGACCGAGCCGGCTGCTTGGACCTAACATCGAGCTTGCTTGGGTTCTCATGCGGCCGTCGGGTTCGCCGTAGTTCTCAGAAGGCTTGTCGGCCAGGACAGCGCTTTAAGGTATGCCGAGCGCTCAGCAGAGAGCCTTACGCAAGGGGCGACAGCAGAGCCCGCGCTGTATTCCCAATTCCAGAACGCCCGGGCGCGATACTGTAGTCTTTGCTGGGGGTGTTCGGCCATGCAGCGCGTGGGCCTACCCAAGCCCCAGTTCCGGGCTGCCATAAAGGCATTGAACTGCTGGGAAAAGCTATCCGTGTCGGATCTCTCACCGATAAATTGTTTCGGAGGTGCAATTCGGGGTCGATATCCAGTTTGACGGGTCCGGGCCATCTGCGGGACAGGGTCACTTGCTTGCCCTTCACCTGAAGTTAGCCCACCTTCAAATCGCCCCACCGGCCGCAGAGGTGTTCAGCAAACGGGGGGCCGAAGCCCCCCTTTCGTCTTGCGCGGTGGTCTGAATGGTTAGGCGATCACCATCCATTGAGACAGCGTTAGGTTGTTTACGTCGAGGATCTCGATCGTGCCGCCGTTGCTGAGGCTGAGCACGCTGTCTTTTGTACCGTCGCCATTGAGATCCCTTGTGTTGTTCATCCCTGTGATGGATACACCAGTATGCAGCCCGATATCATCGACTCCGACCTTGAAGTCCATGATCCGGTCGGTGCCGCCACTGACGGCGACGCCGTTGTCGACGCCGAAGACAAACGTGTCCGCACCCAAGCCGCCCGTCAGGAAGTCGTTATCCCGACCACCCTCAAGTCGATCGTCGCCTCTGCCGCCGTCAAGAAAGTCACTCCCGCTGCCACCGTAGATTTTGTCGACACCGTTGTTCCCAATCAATACGTCGTTGCCGGCCAAGCCGAAGATCGCATCATCGCCGTTCAAACCGTCGATATAGTCGTTCGCGATCTTGTTATTCAGATCGCCTCTCAGGCTGTCAGCCGAGAGGGTCCCTGGAACACTAGTGTTGGGCAACCCGCTGATGGTGAGATTGACCGTACCAGTCGCTGTGCCACCGTTTCCATCGGAGATGGTATAGGTGAAGGAGTCGCTGGCTGTCGCGGTACTCGCGACGGCTCCGTTGTACGTATAGGTGATGAAGGTTTTGCCGTTCTCGACAACGGTGCCGACCACGCCCTTTCCACTGGTCGACGTCCCCGCCACTGACACGAAGCTTAGAATGTCTCTCTCAATATCCGTGTCGTTGGCCAGAAGTTCAGTGACGTCAATGACATACTCGGTGCTCTCATAGATCTTATTCGTCTTCGCATCCGCACCGAAGCTGTCAAGGTTCGCCACCGGACCGTCGTTGACCGCCGCCACGTCGAGGGTCCGGGTAGCCGCAGCCGAGCCGCCCATTCCGTCCACCACGTTGTAGGTGAGATTGACAGCGCCGTTGAAGTTGGCGTTCGGCGTGAAGCTCCACGTCTTGGTTGTCGCATTGTAGGTGCCAAGCGTCCCGTTCGTGGCCGTCAGGCCAGAAACAGCTAGGATACCGCCGTCCACATCCGTGAAGCCGTCCAGAAGGGTAGCCGCACTAATCGTGTAGGCAGTGTCCTCCGTGCCTGCCGCGAGCGTGCCCGTCGCCGGGCCGGTCGGGCCGTCGTTGACCGGGGTGACGTTCACCGACACGACCTGCTCGACCGTGCTGCCGTTGCCGTCAGAGATGGCGATCGTGA
>NZ_JBWBEW010000016.1:0-109057 GCF_056148915.1 Microvirga sp. jy35
GCCGAGGGGGCGTCCTCGTCCGTGGTCACGCTGTTGGTGGTCGCCGCCACCACCGGGTCGTTGACCGGGGTGACGTTCACCGACACGACCTGCTCGACCGTGCTGCCGTTGCCGTCAGAGATGGCGATCGTGAACGAGTCCGTGCCGGTGGCGTTGGCGTTCGGCGTATAGGTGAACTTGCCGTCCGCGAAGCTGACCGCACCCTTGGCAGGCTCAGCGCCCACCTTGACGCTGTAGCTCAGCGCGTCGCCGTCGGCATCCGTGGCCCCGATCGCAACCGCCGCCGAGGGGGCGTCCTCGTCCGTGGTCACGCTGTTGGTGGTCGCCGCCACCACCGGGTCGTTGACCGGGGTGACGTTGAAGCTCCGTGTGACCGGCGTGGATCCGCCCTTATTATCGATCACGTTGTAGCTGAGATTGACCGTGCCGTTGAAGTTCGCGTTCGGCGTGAAGGTCCACGTCTTAGTCGTGGCATTGTAAGTACCGAGCGTTCCGTTCGTGGCCTGAAGGTTGGCTACCGAGAGGGAGTCGGCGTCTACGTCCGTAAAGCCGGCCAGAAGGGTAGTCGCACTAATGGTGTAGGCAGTGTCCTCCGTGCCTGCCGCGAGCGTGCCCGTCGCCGGGCCGGTCGGTGCATCATTGACGGGCGTTACGCTAACGGTAACTGATTGAGTGGCGCCATTGGAACGATCCGTGGCTTTAATCTCAATGACACGGCTAGTATTTGCGGGCGCGTCGCTTGTATTGTTGTAAATCACCTCCCGGAGGAGATCTCGCCAGACTGCGTCAGTTTCGTTATCACCGGTCAACGTAAGTACACCGGCCGTGAAAGAAACAGTGATCCCGTTAGCGTTTGCAATTGATTGACCGGTGCTGGTGAGATACACCGACTCAGTACTGCTAAATCCGGTTGGCAGAGTTATTGTTATGACATCTGCCTGAACGGGGCCGGATCCGGTAGAGCTAAGGGTCGCTTCGGGAATAAGCCGAAGTGGAACCTGCTCCGTGAAAGAGGCGGTGGCGTTTCTACCAGTGGCCGAGCCGTTAAGGTCCAAATTCAGTGACATCTCTACACCTATTCTCTAGACGCAGCCGCTCGACCGCGCCGGGCCTGATAGCCCGTCGGAAATCTCGTGATGGTTTGCTGGCTTAGCTGAAGCCTCGTTCCTGGTGACCACAGCCTTAGGCTTCTGAGTCCGCTCGTGAGCGGTCCGCCCTATCTCCACAACCGACGCTAGGTTCTTGCCTGAAATCTCACAGAGCATCCATATGTCTGAAGTTAGACCCGGATGGTTTGTGCTTAACCGCTCGACATGGATCCTCGACCTGAATACGCCCGGCGTCGCAAGGCCGGCTAGAGGCTGGTGGACGACCAGATTAGCCCCAATTGCATAAAATATTTTAATAACGTTACGTTAAGTTCGGGAGGACCACCTTCACGACTTGGGACAGGTGCAAGGCGCTGTCCGCCGGGCCATGCCGCACCGCGCTCTGCTGCGCCTTGGAACTCACCGAAGAGGAGCTGATCCGACCAGGAGATGTGCCGCGATTTAAATTGCCGGGGATCCGTAACGGGCTCAAGAGCTACGAGGTTTGCCGAGGCCCTGCGGCGAGCGATGGCGGAGAAGGATCTTCGGCCAGCGAATCTGCTGTGTCGGATAGCGGAGCACCTGCCGGCCGACACCCGTAGATGCCCGGTACGATGCCTACTTTCACAGCGCGTTACTCGCCGGTTGGCAGGCTCCGCTGGTATTTATGCGAGCCGTGGCGGGGCTCGCACAGCCTTACTCTACTGACATCCGGTACTGCACTAGGTCTACTGCACTAGGTCGTGCTTGTTCGGGGAGTGCAGTTCGTCAGGTAGGATGCCCTGTTTCTGACGCCCGCATTTCCCACCAGTTCGGCCGTACACGGATCTCCTTGCAGCTGCACCTTGAGGAGCGGTGCTTCAGGGCAGCGCCCGGGACCAGGAAGTCGCCGGACCAACGTTTGACGTTGATCACCGCCAGCGGCTGCGGCAGACCGCCTCGCGAAACTTGGAGGGCGGCTCACCTGATTCCGAGAGGGTATCCGGCGGACATGAAAATGGAAGACTTAAAGAGATAGGAGTAAACTGGTTCTTTCGCGACGGACGGTAATTGAGTTGCAGCTCGGGGCAACGGACAACGCAGAAGCCTTCTGCACGTCCTAAGCGTCCCTAGCGCTATCGTGGAGAAGGACGAAAGAGTCACCTCTTGGTGCGAAAAAGCAAGCCACGATCCTGCTGTGAGCGATGGTGGAGACGGACAGATTTGACTTTGAATTGTTCTCGAAAGTCTCGGTGTTTTCAGGTCCCCGCAACCAAACACACAACACAAGCCCTCGACTGGTCACACCAGCGAGGGCTTCTTGCTGTCCGATGCCCAATGATATGCTTGGTGAAAACGCCCAGCCATGGGCGAGTGGTGCTCTCGGGCATCGTGTCATGGCAGCTGTCGCCGGGCGTAGACGAAGACGGAATTCCCGTTAGAGTGGAGCGGAACCGTACCACAAGCGGTCCATCCTTCACGAGGGGAGTATCAGATCATGACGATGACGCGTCGCGACTTGGCCAAAATCGGCCTCGGCCTAGGTGCCGCAACAGCTCTCGGCCGAGGCGCTTTCGCGCAGGCGCCAGCCTTCTTCCGCATCGGAACCGGTGGAACGGCCGGCACGTACTATCCGATCGGCGGACTCATTGCGAATGCCGTGTCGAATCCGCCACGGCTCGTTCTGACGGCCCAAGCTTCCAACGGCTCAGTGGCCAATGTGAACTCCATCGCGTCGGGTGCTCTCGAATCCGGCTTCAGCCAGGCGGACGTGGCCTATTGGGCCTACACGGGAACGGGCCTGTTCGAGGGTAAGGGCAAGACGGAGGATCTGCGCCTTCTCGCCAATCTCTATCCGGAGAGCATTCACCTCGTCGCGGCAAAGTCCGCCAACATCAAGTCTGTCGCCGACCTCAAGGGCAAGCGCGTCTCGCTCGACGAGCCGGGCTCCGGCACACTGGTGGACGCTCGCATCATCCTGTCCGGCTGGGGGCTCAAGGAGGCGGACGTGAAGGCCGACTTCCTGAAGCCCAATCAGGCGGCCGAGCGCATGCGCGACGGCGGACTGGATGCCTTCTTCTTCGTGGGCGGCTATCCCACGAGCGCCATCACGGAACTCGCCGCTACGGGTGGGGGCGTTGAGATCGTGCCTCTGTCCGGTGCCGAAGCTGACGCCATCAGGAAACAGTACAGCTTCTTTGCCGCCGACGAGATCCCGGCCGGCACCTACAAGGATGTGGGGGCGGTAAAGACGCTCGCGGTCGGCGCTCAGTGGGTCACCTCCGCCAAGGTGCCGGAGGCGGTCGTCTACGATGTCGTAAAGGGCCTCTGGAGCGACAAGACCCGGGCGGCGCTCGATGCCGGCCACGCCAAGGGCAAGCTGATCCGCAAGGAAAGCGCGCTCGCCGGCGCCGGCATCCCGGTCCATCCGGGCGCAGAACGCTTCTACAAGGAAGCGGGTCTCCTCAAGAGCTGATCGACGCCAGCCTTAGGTCCAGCC
Organism: Microvirga sp. jy35; assembly: GCF_056148915.1. Lineage (NCBI taxonomy): Bacteria > Pseudomonadati > Pseudomonadota > Alphaproteobacteria > Hyphomicrobiales > Methylobacteriaceae > Microvirga > Microvirga sp. jy35. Next base: position 3,568 of record NZ_JBWBEW010000016.1, read on the forward strand.
TCCCGCGTCAGCCGCCGCGGGAGGCGCTTTGTTTCTTCTCCGCGAGAATGCCATGACCGTCGCCGATTCCCATGTGATCATCGAGAGCCGCAGCCTCGAGGAGAAGTTCGATCCCGAGATGCGCTTCCGCCCCCTGCCGGCAGGAACCGCATGGCTGGTGGCTGGCCTGCTTCTCGCCCTCTCGTTCTTCCACTACTACACCGCAGGCTTCGGATTGCTGCGGGAGGCGACGCACCGCGGCATCCACATGGCCTTCGTGCTCGGGCTGATCTTCCTGGTCTTCTCGGCTTCAAAGAAGGATTATGAGCAGATCGCCCCATCGAACTGGTGGCGCCCGGGCAGCATCTCGCTGATCGACTGGGCTCTGGCCATCGCGGCCGCCGTCGTCAGCCTCTACGTGCCGTGGATCTTCAACGAGCTGGCTTTCAGGGTCGGCAATCCCTCGACGACGGACGTGATCATGGGCACGGTCCTGATCGCCGTCCTGCTGGAGGCGACCCGCCGCTCCGTCGGTTGGCCGCTGCCCGTCATCTCGATCGGCGTGATGCTCTATGCCTATTTCGGCCCTTCCATGCCGGGCATTCTCCAACATCCCGGCGCTTCCTGGTCCAACATCGTCAACCACCTTTATCTCACGAGCCAGGGGATCTACGGCATCGCCCTGGGAGTCGTTGCCACCTACGTCTTCCACTACGTGCTCTTCGGCGTGCTCGCGACGCGCGTAGGCCTGGGCAAACTGTTCATCGATCTCGCCACCGTCGTCGCGGGGCGCTATGCGGGCGGGCCGGCGAAGGTCTCGATCTTCGGCTCCGCCCTGTTCGGGATGATCTCCGGCTCCTCCATCGCCAACACTGTCACGGTGGGGTCCCTGACGATCCCGGCCATGATCCGGGTGGGCTATCAGCGCCACTTCGCGGCAGCCGTCGAATCGGCTGCGTCGACCGGTGGCCAGATCACGCCGCCGATCATGGGGGCCGCGGCCTTCCTCATGGTCGAGTTCCTGAACCTGTCCTATCAGACGATCATCCTGGCGGCGATCGTGCCGGCCTGCATGCACTTCTTCGGCGTGTTCATGCAGGTCCACCTCGAGGCCAAGCGCGCCGGCCTGAAGGGTTTGCCGGCGGAGGAACTGCCGAAGGCCGCCAAGGTCATCCGTGAGGGATGGCAGACGATCATGCCGCTCGCGGTTCTGCTGATCGTGCTGTTCTCAGGCTTCACGCCTTATCTGGCGGCCTTCTGGGGCATCACCGCCTGCCTGGTCGTCGGGGCCTCGCGGGTGCCCGTCATCACCCTCGGCTTCCTTGCCGCGGTCATTGCGGGCATTGCCGCTGGGGTGCTCACCCAGCTCGTCTTCGTCGGGCCCGTGCTCGCTTTCGTCCTAGGTCTCCTGATCTATACCTACCTCAGGAGCGAGGCCGGCAAGGCGGTGGTGTTCGATCTCATCGACGCTTTCGTGGTCGGGGCCAAATACGCCATCGGCGTCGGCGCGGCGGCGGCCACCGTCGGCATCATCGTCGGCATCGTCACGCTCACGGGCGTAGGCTTCAAGATTTCCTTCATCGTCACGTCGTTCGCAGCGCAATTGGCGCAGGGCTTCATGGATCTCATCCCTGCGGGTCTTGCCGACCTGAACGCCATGACCCTGTTCTTCACCCTGCTGATGACGGCCGTGGTCTGCATCCTGCTGGGCTGCGGCGTGCCGACGACGGCGAACTACATCATCATGGTGACCGTCGCGGCGCCGGCGCTCGGCCTTCTCGGGGTCCAGCCGCTCGTGGCCCATTTCTTCGTCTTCTATTATGGCGTGCTCGCCGACATCACGCCCCCTGTGGCGCTGGCGGCCTATGCGGGCGCCAGCATGGCAGGCGCCGACCCTTTCAGGACCGGCAACACGGCCTTCCGCCTTGGCCTCGGCAAGGTGCTGGTGCCGTTCGTCTTCGTCTATGGACCGGCCATGCTCATCGTCACGCCAGAGTTCACCTGGCCCAGCTTCTTTTTCGTGGTCGGCGGCGCCGTCATCGGCATCATGTTCCTGTCTGCGGCCTTCGCCGGCTATGGCTTGACCGTGATGCGGGCATGGGAACGCTGGCTCATCGGCTTGGCGGCCCTGCCCATCATCGCACCCGATCCGGAGACAACCCTGATCGGCCTTGCCCTGGCAGCTCCAGTCGCCGTGTCCCAGGTTCTCAAGGCTCGAACTGCCATGGTGCCGAAGCCGGCCTGAAGGCGGGGCCATTGCTGCACGGTCTACGCTCGATAGCCTGAACCATTCGGCGGCGCTCCCGTTGTTCTTGGCTTTAGTTCAAAGACGACAGGAGAGCCGAATGGTCGATTACCGGAAGCTGTTGGATGCATTCATCGGAGCCATCGGCCGTCCCGATCAGCAGAATCCGGGCCAGCCGGTCCAAGGAGGCGTGCGGCAGCAGGTCGAGAGGGGCGTGACCCAGGTCACCGGTCAGTCGCCCGATCAACTCCTGCAGAAGGCCAAGGACTTTGCCACCCAGCACCCCGGCGTGACCCAGACGGCCCTCATCGGCTTGGCCGGCCTGCTGTTCAGAGGGCGCAAGAAGAGCAAGCTGACCGGAAATCTGGTCAAGCTCGGCGGCCTCGCGGTGATCGGGGGACTGGCCTACAAGGCTTACCAGAACCAGCAATCGGCCAAAGGCATCGCCGGCGGGGCAGGCGAGACACCTGTTCCGACCATAGGCGGGTCTCAGGCTGCTGCAGCCGAAAGTCCCGCAGCAGGGCCTGACGAAGCGGTTGTGCAATCGGCCCTCAGCGTGCCGGAGACCTCGCGCTTCCACCCGGTGTCCCAGACGGAGGACGATGCGCTCCTCTTCCTGCGCACCATGGTGGCGGCTGCGGCGGCCGACGGGCAGATCGACGAGGCGGAGCGGTCGCGAATCACCAAGGGGCTGACCGAGGCCGGCATCGACCCGGATGCCACCCGCTGGCTCGAGACCGAGATGGCTTCGCCTGCGGATGTGGAGGAGCTTGCCGCCAGCGTGAACGATCCGGAAAAGGCCGCTCAGGTCTATTCAGCCGCCCGCGTCGCCATCGATCCCGACACGATCCAGGAGCGCGAGTTCCTAAGTCAGCTGGCCGAGGCGCTCGATCTCGACCCGGCCGTCAGGGCGCAGATCGACGATACGGCCGGTGCGCTGAGCTGATGTGCCTCAGAGCGGCGAGGATTTCCCCAAGGGCTTGATGCTCTGGTACTTCATGGTGGTTTGTGCCCCGCCTCTTTCCTCGTAGCGCTTGGCCAGAATGAAGCCGAGCTCAGGCGAGTAGAGATCCGTGTGCTCGGACATGACCTTGCCTGTCGCGTTCAGAAAGCGGTTGCGAACGATCAGGACATTGTAGGAGCAGGTGCCGAGCTGCATCTGCTCCTGCCCTGTGACCGTCAGCTCAAGCGAGATCAGGGCTCCCACCTTGTCGGGCTGAGCCGGCGCATAGGTGAGGGCGCGGCGGGCTTTCGGCTCCAGGGGGAAGACGGTACGCAGGTCCGAGACAGGGATGTTGATGCTGCGGGCCGTGTCGTCGAAGCGGCTGATGGGGAAGAAGCCTCGGTAATAGATCACATTCTGTGTCTTCCCACCGGGATAGGAATTCACCACGTGAACGAAGTTATCGGACGAGGGCCGGACTTCGGCTCTCGTGCCCTGGCGCTCCAGGACAAAGCCGAGCTTCGCCGTCTGAGCGCTTGGACAGTCATCGGCATAGGCCGGAACAGCAAGCTTGGCCGAAATGATCAGGAGAAGAGCAGGTCGAAGCATCGTTTCTTCATGGAGCAGGGTAGGGGCTCCAACGCGCGAAGCCGTCATGACGTGCAATAGCATAACAAGTGACTGCCTGCCAGGAGGGAGGGCAGGGCCTCCTGAGAAGGCTTGACGGGAAGTTTCACGGTAGGCGACGACGACTTTCGTCAAAGGGATGGTTGATCTCCGCCTCCGCTCCAGATCAAATACCTGCCAATTCGGTCACCGATGTCCAAAAGGAAATGAAGAATGGCTGAGAGGCCTCACCGTCGCACTCCCGATCAGCTTCGCTCGCGGCTCTGGTTCGACAATCCGGACAATCCGGGCATGACGGCGCTCTACCTTGAGCGCTACCTGAACTTCGGCCTCACGGGCAAGGAACTGCAGGGCAAGAAGCCGATCATCGGCATCGCCCAGACGGGATCCGATCTGTCGCCGTGCAACCGGCACCATCTGGAGCTGGCCAAGCGCGTGCGTGACGGCATCACGGCGGCCGGCGGCGTGGCCTTCGAGTTCCCGTGCCACCCGATCCAGGAGACCGGCAAGCGCCCGACCGCCTGCCTCGACCGCAATCTCGCCTATCTCTCCCTCGTCGAGGTGCTGTACGGCTATCCGCTCGACGGCGTCGTGCTGCTCACCGGCTGCGACAAGACCATGCCGGCCTGCCTCATGGCGGCCGCCACGGTGAACATTCCGGCGATCTCGCTCAATGTCGGTCCGATGCTGAACGGCTGGCACCAGGGCGAGCGCACCGGCTCCGGCACCATCGTGTGGAAGGCGCGCGAGCGTCACGCGGCAGGCGATATCGATTACCAGCAGTTCATCGACATCGTCGGCTCGTCGGCTCCGTCCGTCGGTCACTGCAACACCATGGGCACGGCCTCGACGATGAACGCCTTGGCCGAGGCGCTCGGCATGGCGCTGCCGGGCTCGGCCGCCGTGCCTGCTCCCTATCGCGAGCGCGGACAGATGGCCTATGAGACGGGCCGCCGCATCGTCGACATGGTGTGGGAGGATCTGAAGCCCTCCGACGTCATGACCCGCGAGGCGTTCGAGAACGTCATCGTGGCCAATGCGGCGATCGGCGGCTCCACCAACGCGCCGATCCACATCAATGCGATCGCCAAGCATATCGGCGTGCCGCTCGATTGCGACGATTGGGAGCGGATCGGCTTCGAGATCCCGCTGCTCGTCAACGTGCAGCCTGCGGGCGAATATCTCGGCGAGGAATATTACCGCGCCGGCGGCCTGCCGGCGGTGCTGGCCGAACTGATCGGCGCAGGAAAGATCCATGAGGACGCGATCACCTGCACCGGCACCACCATCGGCGACAACTGCCGCGGCAAGCATACCTGGGACCACGACGTCATCCGCTCCTACGACAACCCGCTGAAGGAGAAGGCCGGCTTCCTCAATCTGAAGGGCACGCTGTTCGACTCCGCGATCATGAAGACCAGCGTGATCAGCCCCGAATTCCAGGAGCGCTATCTCAACAATCCGGAGGATCCGAACGCCTTCGAGGGACGTGTGGTCGTGTTCGACGGGCCGGAGGATTACCATCACCGCATCGACGATCCGTCGCTCAGCATCGACGAGCACACGATCCTGATCATGCGCGGCGCCGGCCCCATCGGCTATCCGGGCGCGGCCGAAGTGGTGAACATGCAGCCGCCGGGCTCGCTCATCAAACGCGGCGTTCTCTCGCTGCCCTGCATCGGCGACGGCCGCCAGTCCGGCACGTCCGGCACGCCGTCCATCCTCAATGCGTCGCCGGAGGCTGCCGCCGGCGGCGGGCTGGCGCTGCTGCAGTCGGGAGACCGCGTTCGCATCGATCTCAACAAGCGCACGGCCGACATTCTTCTCTCAGCCGAAGAGTTGGAGAAGAGGCGCGCCGATCTCGAGTCCAGAGGCGGCTATGCCTATCCGGCGAGCCAGACTCCGTGGCAGGAGATCCAGCGCTCCATGGTCGATCAGCTCTCGGAGGGCATGACCCTGAAACCCGCCGTGAAGTACCAGAAGGTCGCGCAGACCTTCGGCGTGCCGCGCGACAATCACTAGAGCATCGTGCGGACCCAGCGGGCCACACCAGTGAAAAGTGGTTCCGGTTTTCGCTGGCGCGGCCCGCTGGGTCCGGTCACACGATGCTAGCACTCAAGAGGTAAGCATCGGATTTGATCCCAAAAGTGCAAGTCCACTTTTGGGTCCGATGCTTTAAGCAACGACGGGAGCGAGGGTTCTCATGAACAGGCTTCAAGGAAAGACCGCTCTCGTCACGGCGGCAGGGCAGGGGATCGGACGCGCCATCGCGGAGGCTTTCCTGCGCGAAGGCGCAACAGTCTGGGCGACGGATCTGGACGTGGCGAAGCTGGAAGGCCTCGAGGGCGCCGAAAAGCGCAGGCTCGACGTGCTCTCGAATGCAGGTGTCGAACAGCTCGTCACCGAGGCCGGATCCTTCGACATCCTCGTCAATGCGGCGGGATTCGTGCATCACGGCACCATCCTCGAATGCTCCGACAAGGACTGGGACTTCTCCTTCGACCTGAACGTGCGGTCCATGCACCGCACCATCAAGGCGGTGCTGCCGGGCATGCTGGAGAAGGGCCGCGGATCGATCGTCAACATCGCGTCCGGGGCGTCCTCCGTGCGCGGCATTCCCAACCGCTATGTGTACGGCACGACCAAGGCGGCGGTGATCGGCCTCACCAAGGCCGTGGCGGCCGATTTCATCAAGAGCGGCGTCCGGGCCAATGCGATCTGCCCCGGCACGATCCAGTCGCCCTCGCTCGACGAGCGGATCGCCGCTCAGGCCGAGAGCACCGGCCAGAGCCTGGACGTCGTGCGTCAGGCCTTCGTCGACCGGCAGCCCATGGGCCGGCTCGGCACGGCGGAGGAGGTGGCGGCGCTCGCCGTGTATCTCGCGTCGGACGAGGCGAGCTACACGACCGGGCATATCCACCTGGTCGATGGTGGGTTTGCGCTTTAACCCTGCTGAGTTCTGCTCTTCACGAGGATGACACCTCCATTGTCATTCCGGGGCGCACCTTCGGTGCGAGCCCGGAATCCATAACCGCTAACCGTCCAGAATGAGGCGTGACGCTCCTCGCACTTCCTGAAGCGTCGTGTTTATAGATTCCGGGCTCCGCTGCGCGGCCCCGGAATGACAGCGGATAAATTGTAGAAAGCCATGCATGCGCGGCGGGCTTAAACCTGTCACCCCTTATAAGGCGTCTCCGGCACCGGAGTCAGCGGTCCCTTGCCCTCGACCCACGAGACGATGTTGTCGGCCACGAGCTTGCCCATGGCGTTGCGGGTGTGGACCGAGGCGGAGGCGATGTGGGGCAGGAGCACCACGTGCTCCATGTCGATCAGCTCCTGCGGCACGCGCGGCTCATCCTCATAGACGTCGAGGCCGGCGCTGAGAATCGTCCCGGACCTGAGCGCCTCGATCAGCGCCTGCTCGTCAACGACGGTGCCGCGCGCCACGTTGATCAGCACGCCGTTGGGGCCAAGAGCCTTCAGCACATCCGCATTGATCAGATGGCGCGTCGCGGCCCCGCCGGGCGTGATGACGATGAGCACGTCGCAGGCCTCCGCGAGGCCGGTGACCGTCGGATGATAGGGATAGGCCACATCGTCCTGCTGCGTGCGCCCGTGATAGGCGATGCTCACATCAAAGCCCGCGAGACGTCGTGCGATGGCCTTGCCGATGCGCCCGAGGCCGACGATGCCGACCTTCCGCTCGCGCAGGGTTGTCGAGAGCGGGAAGGGCGCTTTCAGCCATTGCCCTTCGCGTAAGTAACGGTCGGCCTGCGGGATCTTGCGCAGGGTCGCAAGCAGCAGGCCGAGGGTGAGGTCGGCCACCTCGTCGTCGAGCACGCCGGGCGTGTTGGTGACCACGATGCCGCGCCGGGCTGCTTCCGCCGCATCCACGTTGTCGTAGCCGACGCCGAAGCTCGAGATGATCTCGACATTCGGCAGTTTCTCGAACAGGGAAGCCTCGAGGCGGCCATAGAGGGTGCTGGTGGCAACGCCGCGGATGCGCAGCCCGACCTCCTTCAGGAACGCCTCCTGATCCGGCTGCTCCCACAGGCGGTGAAGCGTGCAGGCTTTCTCCAGCGTTTCGATGACGATCGGCATCATCGGAGCGGTCATCAGGATGTCGGTGCGGCTCATGGGGTTTCCTGTTGTCGTCTGTGATCAGGGAATGGCGCAGCGCGCGGGGGCGCCACGGCGCATCGCCTCGTCGATGGCCTTGGCCTGCTGCTGGAGCGCGGTCTTCACATCCTGGGGCAGGTCGAGCCAATGGCAACCGCGTAGGGACGCTTCCAGGGCGTAGAGAGCGTTGAGGTTGACCTGGCGGGGCAGCATGAACTTGAGGCGCCGATAGGCTTCGACGGCGCCGATGGAGCGAAGCTCGCCCTCCGTCCGGATTCCGGCTTCCCTTAGCCAGCCCTGGGTGACGGGACCGATCCCGGGCAGGGTGTCGACGGGGGCATCGCTCATGAGAACCTCTACGGCCTGGTGTGCTTCGCGCGTTCGCGGGAGAGCAAGTAGAGCCCCGATGCGATCACGATGCCAGCCCCGACGAAGGTCCAAGAATCGGGCCAGTCGCCGAACAATATGTAGCCCAGCGCGAGCATCCAGATGATCTGGCTGTAGATGAAGGGCGCCAGGATCGCCGCCGGGGCCCGGGCGTGGGCAAGAACGAGGAGCCAGTGCCCGAAGGCGCCGTAGAACCCCGTAGTGACGAGCAGAAGCCACGTGAGAGGCGAGGAGGGCGTGGTCCAGACCCAGGGCAGAACCGGTGTCACGAGCACGATGCCAGCGAGGCTCGAATAGAGGGTCGTGGTCGCAATCGAATCGCTCGACGCGAGCATCCTGGTCACGATGTTGTAGAAGGCATAGGCCACGGAGCCGGCGAGCGACAGCAGGGCCGCGGGATGCATGGTGCCGAGCCCTGGCCGGGTGATGACGAGAATGCCCACGAATCCGACCCCAATGGCGGTCAGACGCTGCCATCCGATGCGCTCTCCCAGAATGGGATTGGCCAAAAGGGCCACCAGCAGAGGCGTCGCGAAGATGATGGACTGGGTCTCGACCAGCTGCAGATATTTCAGGGCGAAGAAGTTGCAGAGGGTCGAGGCGAGGAGCAGGAAGGAACGGAGGATCTGGAGGGGGAGCCGGCGGGTTCTGAGCGCTCCCGGCTGGGTTCGCGGGTTGATGACGAGAAAGGTGAGCACGGCCGCCGACATGTAGCGCGCCCAGACCGTCACCATGGGGTCGACGGATTGGTTCACCCACTTGGCCGTGGCATCGAGACAGGAGAAGCAGAACAGCGCCGCGCACATGAGGGCGATGCCGATCATGCGGTTCTGGCGCTGGGACACTGGCTTGGATCGGGACGCGGAGACGGTATCGGCCATCAGGGGATGCTAGCGGCAGATTCATCCCGATGCGAATACCTGCAGCGCACGTCCCTCGTGCGCCGCAGACAGGGGTGGCAGGTGTCTCGTCAGGCCGTTGCGGCGAGCTCCGGCTCGGCGGCTTCCAGACTTTCGATCTCGTCATCGGGCTCGAACCCGGTCTGGTCGGCTCCCGTGAGGCCGGCGAGGTTCTTGGCAGCCCGGCGCAGGAGCTTGCGCAGGCGCTTGCGGTCCTTGTTGTCGAATCCCTGGAGCAACTCGCCCTCGACCTCGTCCCAGAGGTCGTCGATGGCGGCAGCCTTGCGCTTGCCCTCCTTGGTAAGCTTCACGCGCACGACCCGGGCATCGCCGGGCTCCGTGTGGCGCTCCACCAGCTTGAGGGCGGACAGGCGGGAAACCGTCTTGGACGCCGTCGGGGGGCGCACCCGCAGGATCGCCGCCAATTCGCCCATGGTCATGGGACCGGACGTGCCCAGCGCCTGGAGCACCTGTTCCTGACCGGCGAAGAGGCCGAGTTCGGACAGCTTGTCGCCCGTGCGGCTTCGATGCAGGCGCGAGGCTTGAACCAGAGCCCATCCGACGCTCTTGATGCCTGGATGCTTGTTGTCGGTATCCATGGTTCCTCGCTGCTCGAAGCGTTGCCTTCTGTACCATGAACCGGACTCATGACGGTACGATGACAAGCCGGCTCATTGTTCACAGGCTAAGCAAGGATGTTCCTCATCTCTCCTGCGTGAGAGCGCTTTCATGCCAGCGGCGAAGCAGCAGGTGGCTGATGCCCGCGAGCAGGAGATAAAGGGCGATGCCGGTCAGGGCCAGGAGCACGAGGGCCGCAAAGAGGCGCGGAATGTTGAGGCGGTACTGGCTTTCGATGATGCGATAGGCCAGTCCCGAGCCTGCGCCGGCGGAGCCTGCCGCCATCTCGGCCACCACGGCACCGATGAGCGAGAGCCCGCCGGCGATCCTTAAGCCCGCCAGGAAGGCCGGCAGGGCGGCCGGACGGCGCAGATACCACAGGGCCTTGAGCCGGGACCGGAAACGCGCAAGGGGCTTTCGGGACCCGGGAGCGCCATAGAGCGCGAACAGCTCCATCAGGTTGCGGTCCACCGATTGAAGGCCGAGCATCGTGTTCGAGAGAACGGGAAAGAAGGCAACGAGCCAGGCGCAGGTCAGGACCGCCACATCCTGCGGCATGTAGATCAGGAGGAGCGGCGCGATGGCGATGACCGGCGTGACCTGCAGCACGACCGCGAAGGGATAGAGCGAGTACTCGACGATCCGCGACAGGCTTAGGAGGACGGCAAGGAGCACACCGCCGAGCACGGCCAGGATAAGGCCGAGGAGCGTCGTTCCCAGGGTCGTCAGCAGCGACGCGCGCAAGAGCGTCCAGTCGTCGATCATGGTCGTGCCGATCAGGCTCGGGGCCGGCAGGACATAGGGCGGGATGTCGTGCAGGCGCACGGCAGCTTCCCAGCACCCGATCGCCGCCGCAAAGATCAGAAGCGGCAGGATGAGCTTCAAGGGGTTCGAGGATGCGGCCATCACGCTCGCTCCTCCGCATCCTGCTCCAGCAGGATCTGCGAGATGTCTCCGCACAGGGCGGCATAGCGGGGGCTGCTGCGAAAGCTCTTCGCCCGCGGTCCGGGCATTTCGCCGTCAACCTCGGCGACGATGCGGCCGGGGCGGGGTGACATGACGGCGATGCGGCTCGAGAGATAGGCGCTCTCATAGACGGAGTGTGTGACGAACACGATGGTGCAGCCGATCTCGCCCTGCAGCTTGAGGAGATCGTCGTTGAGCCTGAACCGCGTGATCTCGTCGAGTGCCGCGAAGGGCTCGTCCATGAGCAGCAGGCGCGGCTTCAGGGTGAGCGCGCGCGCAATCGACACGCGCATCTTCATGCCGCCCGAAAGCTCGCGCGGATAGGCTTTTGAGAAGTCCTCCATGCCGACGAGGGAGAGGCTCTCGGTGATGCGCTCCTGCGCATCCCGCCGCGACATGCCGCGCAAATGCAGGGGCAGCCAGACATTGCTCGCAACATCGGCCCAGGGCATCAGCGTCGGCTCCTGGAACACGAAGCCGATCTCGCTGCGGTGATCCTCGCGGTCCGAGCCTGGCCAAGCCACCGATCCTGAGGTCGGTTCGGCCAGGCCGGCGACGAGGCGCAGCACCGTCGATTTTCCGCAGCCGGAGGGGCCGAGGAGCGACACGAACTCGCCCATGCGAATGCTGAGATCGAAGCCGGCAAGCGCCGTCACGCCGTTGGCGAAAGCCTTGGTGACGCCATGCAGGGAAACGAGCGTGGATGCGGACGCGTTCATGAGATGCAGCAGCGCCGCGTCAGCCGGCACCGCACTCCTCTACTTTTTCAGGTTCAAGCCCACGCCCTTGTTCACGAACTGGAGCGTATAGGCTTTCCTGTGATCGAGTTCCGGCTTGAACAGACCGGCCTTCACCATCTTGTCGAAGAAATCCTTCATGCGCTGATCCGTCATCGCGCCGATGCCGAGCGTCTGCGCGTCGCCGGAATCGACGATGCCGTGTTCCTTCATCTTGGCATGGGAATAGGCCAGCAGCTCGTCCGTCATCTCCGGGTTGTCGCGCCTGATGAGCTCCTTGGCCTTGGCGTTGTCGCCGTACAGGTAATTGTACCAGCCGATGGTCGAGGCATCGACGAAGCGCTGCACCAGATCGGGGTTCTTCTCCACCACTTCCCGGCGCGTCTCAACGGTGGTGGAATAGGTGCTGAAGCCGTGATCGGCGAGCAGGAACACGTTGGGCTTGAAGCCCGCAGCCTTCTCGATGGTGAGAGGCTCGGAGGTGACATAGCCCTGCTGCACGGCTTGCTTGTTGGCGATGAAGGGAGCGGGGTTGAAGCCGAAGGGCTTCACCTGCTCGTCCCTGAAGCCGTGCTCGGCCTTCATCCACTGGAAGAAGGTGGCGGCCGCATCCTTGGACAGCAGAATGGCGTTGGATGTCTTCAGGCTCTCGAAGGTGTCCAGCCCCTGGCCGGGATGGCTCATGAGCACCTGCGGCTCTTTCTGGAAGTGGGCCGCGACCACGACGGTGGGGATGTCCTTCTCCACGGCCGAGAAGGCCTGGATCATGCTGCCGCCCATGTAGAAGTCGAGCTTGCCGACGGTCATGAGCATACGGTTGCTGGCGCGGGGACCGCCCGGCACGATGGTGACCTTGAGTCCGTATCTCTCGTAAGTCCCGTCGGCGAGGGCCTGGTAGTAGCCGCCGTGCTCGCCCTGTGCGAGCCAGTTGGTGCCGAAGGTCACTTCCGTCAGCGGTTGCTGCGCCAGGGCGCTTCCGCCCAGGCAGGCTGCCAGTGCTCCCGTGATCCAGGCGTTCAGCTTCATCGGCACTCACCTTCCGCCGGGCCAGGTAAACGGCCAGCAGTTCGAGGCACAGCTTCTGCGCGGTTCAGCCGTGCTTGGCAAGGTCTCCTGGCATCCGCAGGTTGGACGGAAACCAGGATAACGCATTACGCCTGTCATCACCGGCCTCGTGCCGGTGATCTCGATTGGTTTGAGTGCGGCGTTCTTCAGGCTCGAGATGGCCGGGACTGATCCTCGGATCAAGTCCGGGGACGGCCATGGCATGGGGAGGTCTCAATCACTCCACGAACCAGGGATAGGTCCAGGTCTCCGTCAGGGCCCGGTTGCCGGCTCGCAGGAAGGCCCGCAGGTCCGTGGACTGGCCGGGCTCCAGCCGAACGTCGATGGCTGCGCGGAACCCGTCGATGTGAGGGTTGGGCATGAGGAAGGTGTTGGTGATCTGCCCGGTCGAGGTGGAGGGAACAAGCTGCACCTGCTCCGGCGCGCTGAAGTAATAGGCCAGGTCGCCTCCCGAGAAATCGACGATGAAGCGGCGGTGCCGGGGATCGCTCGGCGCGTTCGAGCCGCTGGCGCGCGGCGGCGTCTGGAAGGTGTTCACCGCCTTCCCGCCCGGATGCATGCCGCCGATCGCGGCCGCGGCCCGCAGACGGTAGGAGATTACGACTTCCTGCCCCGGTTCATAAGGCCGGTTCGGCTGCCAATAGGCGACGATGTTGTCCTGGGTCTCGTCCGCCGTCGGGATCTCCACCAGCTCGACCCAGCCTTCCCCCCATTGCCCGACGGGCTCGACCCAGTAGCCGGGCCGCCGATGGTAATGCGCCTCCAGGTCCTGATAATGCTCGAACACCCGGTCGCGCTGCATCAGGCCGAAACCGCGCGGGTTGTTATCGCTGAAGGACGAGATCGTCTTCTTGTTCGGGTTGCGGATGGGGCGCCAGATCCATTCGCCGGCACCCGACTGCATGAGCAAGCCGTCAGAATCATGCAGTTCCAGACGGAAGTCGTCGGTGGGCTTCCGGTCGTTCTCGCCCTCGAAGTACATGGAGGTGAGCGGCGCGAGGCCTATGTTGTTCAGAACCTGGCGCGGGAACAGCGTGGCCGTAATGTCGATGGTGGTTTCCTTCGACGGATAAATATCGAAGCGGTAGGCGCCGGCGACCGACGGGCTGTCGAGAAGGGCATAGATCACCGCGCGCTCGTCGTTCGGCTTCGGCATCTCGATCCAGAATTCGCGGAAATGCGGAAACTCCTCCGCCTCGCCGCCCTCTACATTGATCGCAAGCCCACGGGCGGAGAGCCCGTATTTCTGGCCGGCTCCGAGGAAGCGGAAATAGCTCGCGCCCAGGAAGGCGATGAGCTCGTCCATCACCTTCGGGTCGTTCAGGGGGTAATGCAGCCGGAAGCCGGCAAAGCCGAGGTTGACGGGGAGCGGCCGCTCGATCTTGTTGCGGCCGTAGTCGAACAGCTCCCGCTGGTAGGGCACCGGCGTCGGCACGCCGTCGCGAATGATGTTCACCGTCACCGGGCGCGGGTAGAGGAAGCCGAGATGGAAGAGCTGCATCCGGAACGGCCCGTTGCCCGAGCCGAGGAGAGCCTTGTCCGGTCGGAAGCGGATGTCACGGTAATCGTCGAAGCTGAGCCGATTGAGGGGCTCCGGCAGCTGGGAAGGGGGAGCCTCGAAGGGAGCCGTCGCCAGCTCGCGGGCCCGGCGCACCACGTCCTCGTAGCGGAAAGGACTGGGCTGCGGCACCCCGTTCTGCTGTGCCCAGCCTTGGCTTGACGCGGACAGCGCGGTGGCTGCGAGCAGGCTTTGCAGGAGGGTGCGGCGGGACAGGTTCGTCATGGCGGTGGAGCGGTTCTCGTCTTGAGGGAGTGGCCGTGCTTCAGGAGCGGAATATGGGGCCGGAGCCCCCATCCGTGTAGCTCGGCCGCTTAATGGAGGCTGAATGGTGATGCGGGCAAGACACAGGTCCCGACAGGGTTAAAAAAATCCTCGGAGCAGGCTCAAAAACTCTTGTGATCCAGATCAAATATGCTTATCTCCCGCTTGCCCAATTTCGCACGTGCCTGTGGTCGTGTGTCGGTTGGTGGGCATCCGGACAAGAGGCCGGACAGCCGCCCGAGAGCGCTCTAGCTCTCGATACCCCTAACCGGCAGCCGGAGGCGAAAACCGGCGCACCTCGTTCTCAACGGGGGACGCGACTTAAAGCAACGACGAACGGGCTTTTTTGGTCTCGTTGGCCCTCCAAAGGTCAACACCGAAGAGGCTTGTTTATCATTGCCAGGCGTGCGGATGGAGTATCCCCATCCAATCCAAGGCAGCATCTCCGGGTGAAGAGCCCGTCGCGCTCCTCGTGTCTCCATCGCACGAAGCGTGATGCCATCTTCCCTCGCTGACGCCGGACGGCAGGACATCCTGATCGTCTGAATTTCAATCCGGAGGCTCCACAAGACCTCCATTGAACCTTTGGTGGGGAGAGCGCCATGACTCAGCGCATCCGTGAATTCCTGCGCAACCGACGTGAGGACGGCCCGTGCGTGGTCGTCGACCTCGACGTCGTGCGCGACAACTACTCCAAGTTTGCCCGTGCGCTCCCCGACACGCGCGTGTTCTACGCCGTGAAGGCGAATCCGGAACCGCAGGTGCTCAAGCTCCTGGCCGAACTCGGCTCGTGCTTCGACACGGCGTCCGTGGTCGAGATCCAGCTCGCGCTCGACGCCGGCGCCACGCCCGACCGCATCTCGTTCGGCAACACGATCAAGAAGGAGCGCGACATCGTGCGCGCCCTCGAGCTTGGCGTGCGCCTCTATGCGGTCGACTGCGAGGTCGAGGTCGAGAAGATCGCTCGTGCTGCAGAGACGGCTGGCATCGAGGCCTCCGACGTGAAGGTGTTCTGCCGCATCCTGTGCGACGGCGCCGGCGCCGAGTGGCCGCTCTCCCGCAAGTTCGGCTGCGTGCCCGAGATGGCCGTGGACGTGCTGGAGCATGCCTATCGTCAGGGCCTCGAGGCTTACGGCGTGTCGTTCCACGTGGGTTCGCAGCAGCGCAACACGGAGGCCTGGGATCAGGCTCTGGGTTCGGCTTCCGCGATCTTCCGTGAATGCGCGCACCGCGGCATCCACCTGTCGATGGTCAACCTCGGCGGCGGCTTCCCGACGAAGTACCTGAAGACGGTCCCGATGGTCGAAGCCTATGGCGAGTCGATCTTCCGGGCGCTGTCGAAGCACTTCGGCAACCGCATCCCGGAGACGATCATCGAGCCGGGCCGCGGCATGGTCGGCAACGCTGGCATCATCGAGGCCGAGGTCGTTCTCGTCTCGAAGAAGAGCCAGGACGAAGACGAGGTGCGCTGGGTCTATCTCGACATCGGCAAGTTCGGCGGTCTCGCCGAGACCATGGACGAGTCGATCCGCTACCCGATCCGCACGGAGCACGATCACGACCGCAAGGTGCCGTGCGTGCTCGCCGGTCCGACCTGCGACTCGGCCGACGTTCTCTACGAGAAGGAGCCTTATCCGCTCCCCGTCTCGCTGGAGATCGGCGACAAGGTGCTGATCGAAGGCACGGGCGCCTACACGACCACCTACTCGGCGGTCGCGTTCAACGGCTTCCCGCCGCTGAAGTCCTACGTGATCTGATTCACGTCCCGCCTGCCTCGTTGAATGAGGCAGGCATCAACCCCAACAGTTGTCCCGGACGGCCTGTTCAGTCTCGAACAGGTGCGAGGGCTGTCGCTCACCCCACGTGTTTTGGGAGGCCACGGCCATGATCACAATCCGCGAAGAAAGCTTCCGCGATGTCGAGCCGCGCGAGGCGCTGCTCGATGCCTGCTTCGGACCCGCCCGGTTCCAGAAGACCTGCGAACGCCTGCGCGAGGGCAGGCTCCCGGCCGACGGCCTGTCGCTGGTCATCGACCGCGACGACGAGGTCATCGGCACGGTGCGCCTGTGGCATGTCTCCGCTGGCCCCAATCGTCCGGCGCTCATGCTGGGCCCGATCGCCATCGATCCGTCCGTGCAGAGCCTCGGTCTGGGTGGAAAGCTGATGCGCGAGGCGCTCAAGCGCTCCGCCGGTCTCGGCCACAAGGCGGTGCTGCTGGTGGGCGACGCGCCCTATTACGAGCGCTTCGGCTTCTCCACGGGGAAGACAGCTCCCCTATGGCTGCCGGGTCCCTACGAGCGCAATCGCTTCCTCGCGCTGGAGCTTGAACAGGGTTCCCTCGACGGTGCGCGCGGCCTCGTCTCTGCCACCGGTGCCTTCGAGCAGAAGCCCGATCTCGATGCCCTCGCGGCCGCTGCCGCGCAGGGTGCCTGGACCGGCATGCGCCAGGCCTACTGACTCGATCCTTCCGAGGGCCGGAGCCGTTCGGCCCTCGGATTCGGCAGCACGAAGGTGATGGCGGCTGCCGCCAGCATGTACACGACGAACCCTAAGCAGATTGCCTCCAGGCTGATCCCGGCATCGAACAGCAGCCCAATGGCGCCGGGCGTTGCGGCCGATGCCACCACCATGATGGCACCTGCGAGCGCGCGGATCTTGCCCAGATGCGTGGTGCCGAACAGTTCTGACAGAACGGCCGCAATGACGACGTTGGTGCAGCCGGAGGTGAGGCCGATCAGACCGAAGAACACGAGAGGCAGAAGCGGAGAATCGAACAGGGCTAGCGCGAGGGATGCTGCCGTCATGCCGGCCAGGTAGAAATGGCTGAGCCGCACTGCCCCGAATCGGTCGACGAAACTGCCCGCCGACATGGCGACGACGACGGAGACCAGAGCAAAGAGGGTGATGCTGCTCGCCAGAAGCTCCAGGGACCAGCCCTTCACCTCGGCGATGAAGCGCTGATGGAAGAAATAGGCTGTCATGATGGCCGGGTAGCCGATCATGATGGGGATCAGCGCGAGAAAGCGCCAGTCGCGCAAGAGATCGCTCCAGCGCGGCCCCGCTTCGCTTGAAGCCTTTTTGCGAGCGGTCTTGTGAAGGTCCGGGTCCTTGCGCCCGATGAGAAGCCCCAGCAGCCAGCCGAGGCCGAGAGCCACGATGATGGCAAGCGCTGCACTGCGCCAGGTGCTCGTCCAGCCGATGGCCGCGATCAGCCCGATGGCAGCGGCCGGAAAGATCGCCTCGCCTGCCGGAAAGCCGAGGGCGGCTACACCCAAGGCCCTGCCGCGGACGCCTTCGTCGAGGCGGGCGGTGCTCATCACGCCCGCATGGCTCAGCATGCCCTGGCCGAAGAGGCGCAGGGCGAACAGGCTCAGGCCCAGCAGGAACACGTTGGGCGCCAGCGACAGGCTGAGCGCCGCTGCCGCCAGGCCGAGCATGGCCGTGGTGGCGTAAAGGCGAATGTCGACCCGGTCAATGACGCCGCCGACCCAGATCATCAGCAGGCCCGAGGAGAGGGTTGCCAGGGAGTAGATGGAGCCGAAGGCGCCATGCGTCAGATCGAAGGCCGAGCGGATATCCGGCCCTGACAGGGAGATGAAGAAGGTCTGCCCGAACGAGGACAGGAAGGTCAGCGCGAAGCCCAGGCCGATCACGCGTCCGTGCTGCAGGAGAAGGTCGTGGAATTTCATCGGATGCGATCAGATCGGAGATGCCAGGGCCTGCCATCATGAAGCCTTGTTGCGCCATGTCGAGGGCGAAATGGACATGGCAGGAATACGATCCGCAGAGAAACGGTCATCCGGTGCCGGGAGGCGGCGCCAGGCATTGACCCCGAGGGCCTCGCAATCCTAGATGCGCCCCATTCGGTATTCAGCGCTGATCGCTTTTCCAGCGCTGCTTTCGCAAGGAGACAGACCTGATGACCACTTGGCCCGTTCATGGTCGCATCACCGGCCCGATCGTGATGATCGGCTTCGGCTCAATCGGCAAAGGCATGCTGCCCCTGATCGAGCGGCATTTCGAGTTCGACAAGAACCGGTTCACAGTCATCGATCCTGTCGACACGGACCGCAGCATGCTCGACGTGCGCGGCGTGACCCTCATCAACAAGGCGCTGACGCCGGACAATTACCGCGAGATTCTCACGCCGCTTCTGACGGAGGGAGGCGGGCAGGGGTTCTGCGTGAACGTGTCGGTGGACACCTCCTCCCGCGCCATCATCGAGCTGTGCCGGGAACTCGGCGCACTCTACATCGATACCGTGGCCGAGCCCTGGGCCGGCTTCTACTTCGACAAAGGCGCAGGCCCCGCCGAGCGCACCAACTACATGCTGCGCGAGAACATCCTCGACGCGCGCCGTCAGTCCCCGGGCGGCCCCACCGCGGTGAATTGCTGCGGGGCCAATCCGGGCATGGTGTCCTGGTTCGTCAAGCAGGCGCTGCTCAACATCGCCAAGGATACCGGCCTCGAGCACGAGGAGCCCAAATCCCGCGAGGACTGGGCGCGCCTCATGCAGCGCGTGGGCGTGAAGGGCATCCACATCGCCGAGCGCGACACGCAGCGCGCCGAGCATCCCAAGCCCATGAACGTCTTCGTGAACACCTGGTCGGTGGAGGGCTTCGTGTCGGAGGGCATGCAGCCGGCGGAACTCGGCTGGGGCACGCACGAGAAATGGATGCCGGAGAACGCCGGCACCCACGACAAGGGCTGCGGCGCGGCGATCTACCTGCTCCAGCCCGGCGCCAACACCCGCGTGCGCTCCTGGTGCCCGACGCCCGGCCCGCAATACGGCTTTCTCGTCACCCACAACGAGGCGATCTCGATCGCCGACTACTTTACCGTGCGCGATGGGGACAAGGTCGCCTACCGGCCGACATGCCATTACGCCTACCATCCGGCCAACGACGCGGTGCTCTCCCTGCACGAGATGTTCGGCAATGCGGGCAAGGTGCAGGAGAAGCACCACATTCTCACCGAGGACGAGATCGTCGACGGCAAGGACGAACTCGGCGTGCTGCTCTACGGCCATGGGAAGAACGCCTATTGGTACGGCTCGCAGCTCTCCATCGAGGAGACCCGCAAGCTCGCGCCCTACCAGAACGCCACCGGCCTCCAGGTGACATCCGCCGTGCTCGCCGGCATGGTCTGGGCGCTGGAGAACCCGAATGCCGGGATCGTGGAGGCGGACGACATCGACTTCCGCCGCTGCCTCCAGGTGCAGACGCCCTATCTCGGCCCGGTTGTCGGCGTCTATACGGACTGGACGCCCCTCGACGACCGCCCCGGCTTCTTCCCGGAGGATATCGACACCTCCGACCCGTGGCAGTTCCGGAACATTCTGGTGCGGTAAAAGCCGTTCATCGTCATCCCCTTCCCGGCCGCAAAGCGGCCGGGAAGGGGATCCATAAACAGTTCGATCTGGATCATGGATTTCCTTCCCCTTCGCTTCGCTCCGGCCGGGAATGACACCTGAGGAATGAGGATGCCCCATTTCGACGAATTCTACGCCAACAAGCTCCGCGGCGGCCTTGGCGTCACAGATGCCGACAGCGTGCTCGATCTGCGGGGCGCCTCGCGGGAGAAGGCGGCAGCCTCGATCCAGGACATGCTGGAGCGCAGCCGCTTTTCGCAAGCCAAGGCGGTGGCCATCCGCCTCGATCCGCCCCCGGAGGGCGGAGGCGAGACCCTGTTCCAGCCTGTCGGCAAGGCGCTGCTCGAGGCCAAGAAGCGCGGCTGGATCGACCGGCTGCAGACCCTGCCGGCACAGGATGGGCTGGGTTTCTATGTGGTTCTGGCCGGCAAGCCGGAGCGTGAGGCCTGAAGCCTCCTCAGCCTTGTGCCGCAGCCTGCCGTGAACGCGGACGCCGGAAGAGGCTGCGCAGGAAGCCCGAGAGCAGAAGCAGGCCGCCCCAGACGGCGACGAAGCCCGCGGCTGCGGACGCGATGCCCTCCTCCGTGACCGGCAGGGCCGGCTCGAAATCGCGGGACACGGCTTCCAGGATATCCGTGTCGCCGTCACGGACCATGAGGGCGATCCGGGAAAAGGAGCCTGCCTCCATCATCGCCGCACGGTGGGTCTCGAGGCGGCCCAGGCGCTCCACATTGGCCTGCATGGCCGCGCCCTGGCGGCTGACGAAATCGTCCGTATTGGAGCGCAGCCGCGTGATCGCGCTCTCCCTGGTTTCACCGCTGAACCTGGCATCCGTGTCGAATCGCTGAACGACCTGGCGCAGCTCGTCGACTGCACCCCCGAGGCGCTGGCGGTATTGCTGCGCAAATTCGGGCCCCTGCGAGGCAGTGACGCCCCCGAGGAGCCCGAGACCGAAGGCGACGATGCGGGCAATTCGAGGCAAGCTTGACCTCCTCAACCGTCAAGAGCGGCGAGGATATCCTGTTCCGCGACTTCGTCGAGCGGCTTGGCGACCTTCAGCGCCCGGGTCTTCCGTCCGGGCTCCATCACCAGAATGACCGTCTCGAGCCCCGGACAGCCGGGATCGTTGCAGGCGATCTCGTTGACCGCGAAGGCCGTATCCGGAGAGGCCTGAAGAGCCGAGCGGGCGAGGTTCTTCACGCGGTCGACGGCCTGCTTGTCGGGCTTCGGCAAACCGAAGCTTCCTCGCATGAAGGCGCCGAAGAGAGCCACTGGCGACCTCATGTTGGCAGGGTCAGGATGCCGGCCTGACCGTCCTCGCACCCGAAGGCGAGACGCCGGCCAGCCTTGTCCCAGGCCATGGCCGTGATGCCGCTGCTCTTGACGGCAGGGCGCACGAGGAGTTCCGACGCGTCCGTCAGGCGGATCAGCAGGATGCAGCCGTCCTCGTAGCCCACCGCCAGAACGTAAGTGTTGGGATGAAAGGCCACCCGACTGACCTTGGCGGGCCGGACGCCGCATTCCCGGGGAGCCTTGCCCATCGGGCCTTCCTTCGACTCGAAGGGCCAGATGATGGCGGCTTCCGCCCCGGAGGTGGCGAACCACTTGCCGTCGCCGGACCAGGAGAAGGAGCGCGTCTTCGAAGGATAGCCGCTCATGCGCATGTGCCCCTTATCGGGGATGAGCCGCCAGCCGTGGAGAGCATTCTCCTGCATGGAGGTCACCACGAAGCGGGCATCGGGCGACCAGGTGATGTCGAGATGCGAGCCCTTCCATTCGAGCCCTTCCGGCTTGGCCTCCACGTTGGGAAACCACAGGGTGGCGCCGTTGTAATGCGAGATCGCAAGCCGGTAGCCCTTGGGTGCAAAGGCGAGGCCGCGGGCCGTAGAGGCAACCTCGAGAGTCTTCTCCCGCCCCTTGTCGTCGCGGGCGATGACCCTCCTGCCCGCCGCATAGGCAAAGGCTCCGCCCAGGTTGACGGCGAGCGCATCGATCCAGGCGCCCTTGCTTTCCGCCAAGGTTTTGGTGGAGCCGTCAGCTCCCGTCACGGCAACGCGGCCGTCGTCGCCACCGGTGATGAAGCGCTCTCCGTCACAAGCTCCGACCAACACACCCGCATCGGGATGGGCATCGACGCGATGGGTCTCGCCGTCCTTTGCCAGCACGACGCCCCCGTCGCCCAGGCCGAAGGCCGCCGTGCCCTTCAGCCAGCCGATGGCCGTCACATGGGCGCCCGCATCCACGGTCGTCACGCTTTGGGTCAGAGACGGAGAGGTTCCTGCAGTCATTGAGCCATTCCTTCAGATGCCTGCCCATAGCACAAATCGGTAAAACGGGAGCAAGATCGTCATGAGGCCGAGACCGGCCTGGCCGGATGTCCGGAAGGACTAAGACCTTTGCGTCTTGGACCCGCCGGGACACCGGACCGATGATGCGCGTTCTCGAATCAGGAGCGTCACAATGCGGATCTTGCCTCTGATCACCCTTGCCATCGCGATCACGATGCCTGTGGGCCTTGCTGCCCAGGAGCAGCGCGGCGCCACACCGACGAGGGAGGTTCTGAAGGCCGCCTGCGAGAGAGACGCTCGTCTAACCTACAGGACAGGCGTCAGGACGCTGCCTGAGGTCCGCGAGCAGATGATGGCCGCTCGCAAAGCCTATGTTCGTGACTGCCTGGTGAAAGGCAGTGCGGCTGCCGGTTGAGCCGCAAGCCCGTTCCGAGACTTCCCGACCCCTATGCCGCGCAGGCGAGGAAGCCTTCGCGGATCGCCTTCTCGTTCAGGTCGCGGCCGATGAAAACGACCTTTGAGGTGTGCTTCTCGCCCGGCTTCCAGTCGCCCTGCACGTCCCCGTCCAGGATCATGTGGACGCCCTGGAACACGAACCGCTTCGGCTCGTCCGGGAACGCCACGATGCCCTTGCAGCGCAGGATGTTCGGCCCCTCGACCTGGGTCAGGTTCGAGATCCACGGCATGAACTTCGCCGGATCGACCTCTCCATCGAGATGCACCGCGACGGATTGCATCTCCTCGTCGTGATGATGGTGGTGGCCTTCCTCCAGGAAGTCCGGCTCGAGCTCGATGATGCGGTCGAGATCGAAGGCTTTGCGGTCGAGCACCTCCGAGATCGGGATGGCGCAATTCTGGGTGCGGTGAACCTTGGCGTAGGGGTTGATGGCGCGGATGCGCGCCTCGACTTCCTCAAGCTCCTGCCCGGACACGAGATCGATCTTGTTGAGGATGATCACGTCGGCGAAAGCGATCTGGTTCTTGGCCTCGGGCGCATCCTTCAGCCGGTCCGAGAGCCACTTGGCGTCGGCCACCGTCACCACTGCGTCGAGACGGGCGGTATCGGACACATCCTGGTCCATGAAGAAGGTCTGGGCCACAGGCGCCGGGTCGGCGAGGCCCGTGGTCTCGACGATGATGGCGTCGAATTTGCCCTTGCGCTTCATCAGCCCGTCGAGAATGCGGATCAGGTCGCCGCGCACGGTGCAGCAGATGCAGCCGTTGTTCATCTCGAACACTTCCTCGTCGGCGCCGACGACGAGCTCGTTGTCGATGCCGATCTCGCCGAACTCGTTGACGATCACGGCGTATTTCTTGCCGTGCTGCTCGGTCAGGATGCGGTTGAGGAGGGTCGTCTTGCCGGCGCCGAGATAGCCTGTGAGGACGGTGACGGGGATCTTGTCGGTCATCGGAGTTTCCAGAAGACTTGAGGTTCGGATGTCATCCCCGGCGGCCTGCACGGCAGGCCGGGAGGGGGATCCAGATTCCAGTGAGACCCTTGTCTGGATTCCCTTCCCTCGCTGCGCTCGCCGGGAATGACACCGAGCGATTCAGCGATGGGGGCGTTCAGCTCGACAAAGCCGCGCTGAACGCCCTTATATTGTGTCTCATCATGTCAATGTAAGTGCCGGCGGGGCCGTTCGGCTCGGACAGGGCGTCGGAATAGACCCTGTCGCCGATCTTGGCACCGGTCTCCCCGGCGATGCGCTCCATGAGGCGGGCATCGGAGACGTTCTCCACGAAGACGGCCGTGATCCTTTCGCGCCTGATCTGCTGGATGATCCGCGCCACATCCTTGGCGGAGGCCTCGGATTCGGTCGAAACGCCCTGGGGCGATACGAAGTCGATGCCATAGGCCGCCTCGAAGTAGCGGAAGGCATCGTGGGACGTGATGATCCGGCGGCGCTCGGCGGGAATGCCAGCAACCAGGCTCTTCACCTCCGCTTCCAGCTCGTCAAGCTGCTTGAGATAGGCGCTCGCATTGGCCTCGTAGGCGTCCTTGCCCGCCGCATCGGCGGCGATCAGCGCATCCCGGACATTCGCCACATAGATCTTTGCATTGCCGATGCTCTGCCAGGCATGCGGATCGGAGCCGCCGTGATCGTGGTGGTGCCCATGCCCGTGGCCGCCATCCTCACCCTTCAGCGGCTTCACGCCCTTGGCAGCCTCGACCCTGGCAGCCTTGGTGCCGGAGGACTTGATGAGGCGATCGATCCAGCCTTCGAATTTCAGTCCATTAGTGAAAACGACCTTCGCCTCCGTCAGGCGGCGTCCGTCCGCAGGCGTGGGCGAATAGACATGCGCATCGCCGTTGGGGCCGACGAGGGTCACCAGGTCGATGCGCTCGCCGCCCACGTTGCGCACAAGGTCGCCGAGGATCGAGAAGGTGGCCACGACCTTCAGCCTCTCGGCAGTCTGCGCCGCTGCCGGCAGCGCAGGTGCGGCGAGGGCCAGGCATCCTGCCAGCAGGGAGACGGCAGATCTTCTCGTCAGCATGGGTCTCGATCCTTCTCAGAAATCAGGCTTCCAGATGCCGGCCGGGCCAGGCGAGCCACAGCAGGCCGCCCTCGCGCCCCAGCACGAGGGAGAACACGTAGATGGCACCGGCCGAGAGGATGATCGCCGGGCCTGCGGGCAATTCCGCATGGAAGGACAGAAGCAGGCCGCTGAACCCCGAGACGATGCCGACCACGACGGCGACGATCATCATCATGGTGATGTCACTGGTCCAGAAGCGGGAAGCGGCAGCCGGCAGCATCATCATGCCCACCGCCAGCAGGGTGCCGAGCGCGTGGAAGCCGCCGACCAGGTTCATCACGACAAGGCCGAGGAAGATCAGGTGCGTCGGCGTCCCGGCCCGACTCACGGAGCGCAGGAAGATCGGGTCCACGCATTCGAGCACGAGGGGGCGGTAGAGAACCGCCAGCGCCAGCAAGGTCAGGGTCGAGATGGAAGCGAGCAGCAGGAGCGTCCCGTCGTCCAGCGCAAGGACCGTGCCGAAGAGCACGTGCAGCAGGTCCACGTTCGAGCCGCGGAGGGACACGATGGTGACGCCGAGCGCCAGGGACAGGAGATAGAAGGCCGCCAGCGAGGCATCCTCCTTCAGCGCCGTGAAGCGGGAGACGAGGCCCGCGGCGACCGCCACGATCACGCCCGCGAACAACCCGCCGACCGTCATGGCCGGCAGCGAGAGGCCGGCCAGCAGATAGCCGACGGCTGCTCCCGGCAGGATCGCGTGAGCCATGGCGTCGCCGGTGAGGCTCATGCGCCGCAGCATCAGGAAGACCCCGACGGGCCCGCCGCCCAGCGCGATGGCCATCACGCCCACGAGGGCGCGCTGCATGAACTCGAATTCGGAAAACGGCGCGTAGAACAGGTCAAGCATAGGAGAGGCCGCCGTTATGCGGCGCTGCGGTGGCACACGTCCGCATGGGGATCGTATGCCTCGACCATGCGCCGGGCCTTCAGGAGGTTCTCCGGGCTCAGGACCTCGGCCGTTTCGCCCCAGGCCACGGGCTCGCGGGCGATGAGCAGGGTCTGCGGGAAGGTGCGCCGGACCATGTCGAGATCGTGCAGCACGGCCACGACGGTGCGGGATTCATCATGCCAGCGGCGGACGAGGTCGAGCAGGTCGGCCGTCGTCTTGGCGTCGATGGCGGTGAAGGGCTCGTCGAGCAGGATGACCGGGGCATCCTGGAGCAGGAGGCGCGCGAAGAGCGCCCGCTGCATCTGCCCGCCCGACAGGGTGGAGATGGGGCGGCGCTCGAAGCCGATGAGGCCCACCGCCGCCAGCGCCTCTTCGATCCTGGTGCGGTCGCGGCGCGCGATGCCGCCGAAGAGGCCCGACTGGGTCCAGAGGCCCATGGCCACGAGGTCGTAGACCGAAAGCGGGAAGGACCGGTCGATCTCGGCCGCCTGCGGCAGATAGGCGATGCCCGAAGCGGGGCCTTTCAGGCGGATATGGCCGTCAAGCGGCTTCAACGTGCCGACGATGCCCTTGAGCAGGGTGGACTTGCCGGCCCCGTTGGGCCCGACCACGGCGATGAGACTGCCGGCCGGGATCTCTCCGTCGAGGTGATGCACGGCAGGCCTGCGGCCATAGCCGAGGGTCACTTCGTCGAACCGGATGGCGGTGGATACTGAAGCCATGCGTTACCCCATCACGCCAAAGACCATCAGCCACAAGCCTGCCAGGATGACGGCGGATCCGGCCAGGCGCTGCCCGACCGAGAGGCGCAGGAGCGAGAAGGTCGGAGCTGCGGCGACCGCCCGGTGCTCGTGGGCATGGGTGTGGCTGTGATGGTGATGGCCATGTGACATGGCCTCCTACATAAACCCATCGGGCGCCGATTTCCAGGGCCGTATAGTATTTTATACGGCCCCTTCAACAATATGGTTTTGCAGGGTTAATCCGAGAGCATCGTTCGGAAAAGTGGATCCGGTTTTCCGCCCGGAACGATGCTCTCTTAGGGGATGAAGCATCGGACCCAACAGTGCAAATCCACTGTTGGGTCCGATGCTTCAGAACGTGGGATGGTACTGATAGAGCCAGGTTTCGCTGAGAACCTCGTTCTCGTTGCGCAGGTAGCAGCGCATCTCCACCGGCTCGGTTCCAGTCACGCTCAGGTCGAACTGGGTCCGCCAGTGGCCGGGCACGTTGTTGGGCACGGCCTCGGTGAGGATGTTCGAGAACTCGCCGCGGGAGGCGGACAGCACGGGCCGGGGGATCACGCCGCTCGGCAGCCGGGTCAGGGGCTGGCCGATGAACTCCACCATGAACTTGCGGACCCCCTTCGGCCGATTGGTGCCGGCCTGCCCGCCATTGCCGAGGCGGGTGGCGATCACCCTGGCCAGGGGCGTGGGATAGGGCTCCTCCGCCGACCAGTGCATGCGGTAGCGCAGCTCGATCGCCTGGCCTGCGCGGACCGGGTCGGCCGGCACCCACATGGCCACGATATTGTCGTGAATCTCGTCGTCGGTCGGGATCTCGACGAGCTGGATGGAGCCGCGGCCCCAGGTGCCCTGCGGCTCGATCCAGAGGGAGGGGCGGCGGTCGTAATAGACTCCGTCGAGGTAATGGTCGAAGTTCCGGTCGCGCTGCAGCAGGCCGAAGCCCTTCGGGTTCTCGTCGGCAAAGGCCGAGGTGATGATGCGCGGCGGGTTGTTGAGGGGCCGCCAGATGCGCTCGCCGGTGCCGGTCCATAGGGCCAAGCCGTCCGAGTCGTGGATCTCGGGACGCCAGTCAACGGTCGTGGCTTTCGCCTTTTCCGAGTACCAGTACATGGAGGTCAGGGGAGCAAGGCCCAGACGGCTCACGTCCTGGCGCATGTAGACCGCGCTGTCGATATCCATGATCACGGCCGCGGCCCGCTGCATGACGAACCGATAAGCGCCGGATACGCTCGGCCCGTCGAGCAGGGCGTAGACCGTGACCGTGTTCGCGCCCGGCTGAGGCGTCTCGAAATACACATGGGTGAAGTCGGGGAATTCCTCGTTCCTGCCGAACACGGCCACGTCCACCGCAAGCCCGCGGGCGGACAGGCCGTACTGGTAGAGCTCGCCGATGGCCCGGAAGTAGGAGGCGCCGAGGAAGGCCACCCAGTCGTTCTTCCTCCAGTCGAGCTTGCCGGTGCGGGCCTCCTGGAAGCGGAATCCGGCAAAGCCGGAATTGTCGGGGAGCTTCCGGGCCGGCGAATCCGCCGGCATGTCGAAATAGTCGCTGTCGTAGACGATCTCGCGGGCCTGCCCGCCCTCGACCACGTGCATGCGCACCGGCTTCTGGAAGAAGCGACCCATATGGAAGAAGGTGACCGGGAAATCGCTCGGCCCGGTGGCCCAGAGCGCCAGATCGGTCTTGAACCGGATCCTGCCGTGGGCATCGTAGTCGATCTGATACAGCACCTCGGGCGAGGGGCTCGGCGGCGCCACGTAGGGGGAGCGTGCCATGTCCTGCGCCCGCTTCTTCAGCTCCTCGAAGGAGAAGGGGGAGGGGGTTCCCATCTTCAGGCCCTGCTGCGCCAGGGCGGCGGAGGGGAACCCTTGAGCCGCCAGGGCGGCCGTGGCGGTTGCGGACTGGAGGAACTCGCGGCGATTGATCATGGATGAGCGCATGTATCTGTGGAGGAACGCACCCCTACCGACCAAGGTGGCAGGATTAAGTCCCTCTTAGCCTCTTGAGAATTCTTCGTCAGCGGTCAAAGTAGCCCCACACACAGGCACAGCGACGACTGTGCCGTAAATTAGGGAGTACGCTATGCATCGAAAAGTCATGCGCCGCCTCATCGGCGCTGCGGCCGCCGTCGCGCTGGCTGGAGCCAGCATCCCGGCCCAGGCCCAGGACTTCATCAACGTCCTGACCGGCGGCACCTCCGGCGTGTACTACCCTCTCGGCGTCGCACTTTCCAAGGTCTTCTCGGACAAGGTGCAGGGCTCGCGTCCGTCGGTCCAGGCCACGAAAGCGTCCGTCGAGAACCTCACCCTCCTGCAGCAGGGCAAGGGCGAGATCGGCTTCACCCTCGGCGACAGCCTCGCCATGGGTTGGGCCGGCGACGAGGAGGCAGGCTTCCGAGGCAAGCTCGACAAGCTGCGCGGCATCACGGCGATCTACCCGAACTACATCCAGATCGTCGCCACGCAGGAATCCGGCATCAAGTCGCTGGCGGACCTCAAGGGCAAGCGCCTCTCCGTCGGCGCGCCGAAGTCGGGCACCGAGCTCAACGCCCGGGCGATCCTCCAGGGCGCGGGCCTCTCCTACAAGGATCTCGGCAAGGTCGAGTATCTGCCCTTCGGTGAATCCGTCGAGCTCATGAAGAACCGCCAGCTCGACGCAACCCTGCAATCGGCCGGCCTTGGCGTATCCTCCATCCGGGATCTGGCCACCTCGGTACCGATCGTCGTGGTGGAAATTCCGGCATCCGTCGTGGACAAGGTCGGCACGCCCTACGTGAAGGCCACCATCCCGGCGAACACCTATGGCGGCCAGACGGCCCCCGTGCAGACCGCCGCGGTGGTGAACTACCTCGTCACCCATTCCGGCGTGAAGGACGAGACCGTCTACCAGATGACCAAGGCGATCTATGACAGCCTGCCGGATCTGTCGGCTGCGCACGCGGCCGCCAAGGACATCAAGCTGGAAAGTGCGCTCTCCGGCATGCCGGTCCCTATGCATCCGGGCGCACAGCGCTACTTCGACGAGAAGGGCGTGAAGAAGCAGGGCTCGTAACCTGCGCCTTCATTGACAATCAAGCCGGGGCAGGTGAACTGCTCCGGCTTTTTCGTGACAAGAACGATCCGTGAGGAGCCGCAGATGAGCCAGGGCGTCAACACTTCGGAACTCGCGCAGATGGAAGCCCCGTCCGAGGCGGTGAATCCGGAACACGGCTTGCCGGAAAGTTTCGGCGAAGGCTTCCTCGGCAGGCTTCTGTTCTGGATCGCCGTCTCGTTCTCCACGTTCCAGATCATCACCTCCTTCGGCATTCCCCTCGATCAGCCCTTCATCGCAGGCTTGAGCCTCACGCACCTTTTCGCCGTCACGATGGCGGCCTGGGCCGCATGGCTGATCGGACTGGCGGTGCGCCGGCGCAGCATCGTCGACGGCATCATGGCCTGGATCGCTATCGCCGTCGCGTTCGGGCTGGTGCTCTGGTTCGGAGGCAGCATGCCGAGCCAGGTGGTGCGCACCATCCATGTGGGCTTCCTGTGCCTCGTGGCCGGCGCGATGATCGCCAATCACCGCTCCGGCTCGTCGTCCCTGCGGGCTGCCGGCTGGGTCGTCGGCTTCGCAAGCTTCCTGGTGGGGCTATACCATTGGGTGAACTACGAGGAGCTGGTCGTCCGCGCCGGCGATCTCACCACCCTTGACCTCGTCGTCGGCATCGCGGCACTCGCCATCCTCATCTATCTCGTCTGGCGCGTGATGGGGCCTGCCCTTCCGATCGTCGCGGGCCTCTTTCTGTCCTACTGCCTGTTCGGCAATTACCTGCCTGCTCCCCTCGATCATCGCGGCTATTCGCTGGAGCAGGTGATCGAGCACATGTCGTTCGGAACGGAAGGCATCTACGGCACGCCGACGCTGGTCTCGGCAACCTACATCTTCCTTTTCATCCTGTTCGGCGCCTTCATGGAGAAGGCCGGCGTCATCGATTTCTTCAACGACATTTCGATGGCGGTTTTCGGCGACAAGCAGGGCGGTCCCGGCAAGGTCTGCGTGGCGTCCTCCGCCCTCATGGGGACCGTTTCGGGCTCGGGCGTCGCCAATGTGGTGGCCTCGGGCCAGTTCACGATCCCGCTCATGAAGCGTTTCGGCTTCAAGTCCGCCTTCGCCGGCGGCGTCGAGGCCACCTCGTCCATGGGCGGTCAGATCATGCCGCCGGTCATGGGAGCGGTAGCCTTCATCATGGCCGAGACCATCGACGTGCCGTATTCGAAGATCGTCGAGGCCGCGATCATTCCCGCCATTCTCTATTTCGCAGCCTGCTATCTCGCGGTGCATCTGGAGGCCGGGAAGAACCATCTCAGGGGACTGCCGAAATCCGAGCTGCCGAATGCCTGGACCGAGATGAAGAAGAAATGGTTCCTCCTCGCGCCGCTCGGTGTCCTGGTCTATCTGCTTTTTGCCGGTTACACGCCGCTCTTCGCAGGCGCAGTGGGTCTGTCTCTCACCGTCGCGCTGATCCTCGGCACCGCCATCGCGGCGGGTTTCGGCACGCCGGCCCTGCGCATCGCGTTCTGGATCGGGCTGGCACTGGTGGCCGCTTATTCGCTCGCCTCCACCGTCACCCTCGTCGTGCTGGTCGTTGCGGCTCTGTCCCTGTGGAACGCGTTCACCGGCAGGGGGCGCACGACCTTGCAGGCCTGCGTCGACGCCATGGCGGACGGCGCGCGTCAGGCTCTTCCCGTAGGTCTCGCCTGCGCGGTGGTCGGCATCGTGATCGGCACCATGACTCTCACGGGTCTCGGCACCATCGTGGGCACCTGGATGATCTCCATCGGCAAGGAGAACATCTTTGCGGCCCTCGTGCTCACCATGATCTTCAGCCTGATCCTCGGCATGGGCATCCCGACGATCCCGAACTACATCATCACCTCGTCGCTCGCTGCGCCCATCCTGCTGCAGCTCGACGTGCCGCTCATCGTCTCGCACATGTTCGTCTTCTATTTCGGCATCATGGCGGACCTGACGCCGCCGGTGGCGCTCGCGGCCTTCGCGGCGGCACCGATGGCCAAGGAATCGGGGCTCAAGATCGGCATCCAGGCGGTGAAGATCGCGCTTCCGGGCTTCGTCATTCCCTACATGGCGGTCTACGATCCCACCCTGATGCTGCAGCCGGTGCCGGGGCTCGAGGGGGCAGGATACTGGATAGCGGTGGTCTACATCGTGGTGAAGGCCTCGCTCGCCATGGTCCTCTGGGGCGTGGCGGCAGTCGGCTATTTCCTCAAGCCCCTATCCTGGTGGGAGCGGATCTGGGCTGCCGTGGCAGCCGGCTTCCTCGTGGCGGCGATCCCGCTGACCGACGAGATCGGCTTCGTGCTCTCCGCCCTGTTCGTCGGCTTCCACGTCTGGCAGACGCGCCGGGTCGCCACGCCCGTCGTCGGTTGATGATCTGCCTCCTGGCCGGCTCCACGATCGCGCCGCTCATGGCTGGCGCGATCACCCTGGCCTGGACGCATTCGGTCGAGAAGATTGCGTGGGAAGAGGACTGGCGCTCAGGCCCGGCAGGCCTCGAGCTCCTTGAGGCGCGCGTCCGCGGCTCCGGTGCCGGGATGGAGCCGCCGCCGGGGGCCAAACTCCTCAACGGTGTGTGGTCGTGGAAGCCGGACCTGCCGCCTCAAGCCCAGGTCATCATGCGCCGCTCGGGCGCCACGGCGGATTGGCGGATCTGCATCTCGGGCCAATGCCAACCAATGGAGGCCTATGTGCCTCCTCAAGCTGACCCGATCGTGATGAAGGTCTGCGACAGGCCTTAGGCGCTGCCGGTCAGGGGCTCGACGGCGACGCAGCGGCGCCAGAGGCTCACGAGAACGTAGAGGGCAAAGAGGCTGAACAGCGCCATGAGGGCGTAGCCCACGTAGTCGCCGAGTTCGAACAGGCCCGCGATGGCCCAGCCGGCGGCAATCGCGACGCCGAAAACCTCCGCGCCCACAAGGATCATGATGCTGATCACGGTGATCACGTTGCGCCAGTTGGTGCTTTTCGCCTGAGCCACTGCTGCCTCACTTCAATATTGTCGGATGGGACTACCCTAAACCGCCCCCCCGGTGCAAGCTCTGCCCGAATCTCATTCTGTCGCGCCTCCCGATCAAGAGCCCATGCCCGAAACACCTGTCTTTTCGACGGCCGCCGTTGCGGCTCCACACAGCCTCGCGGCCGAGACCGGACAGACCATCCTGGCCGCTGGCGGCAACGCGATCGAGGCGATGGTGGCCATGGCGGCCACCATGGCGGTCGTCTACCCGCACATGAATGGCATCGGCGGTGACGGGTTCTGGCTCGTGCGCGAGCCGAAGGGGCGCATCCATGCCCTCGACGCCTCTGGGCCTGCCGGGTCGCTCGCCACGATCAAGCGCTACCGGGAGAAAGGCTATGACGCCATTCCGCCGCGTGGTCCCGAGGCGGCGCTCACGGTTGCCGGTGCCGTCAGCGGTTGGGGCCTTGCGCTCGAACTGTCCCGGGCCCTCGGCGGGCAATTGCCGCTCGATCTGCTGCTCGGAGACGCCATTCGCTTCGCCCGCAACGGATACCCGGTTTCCCGCTCCGAGGAGCGGTTCAAGACCAGCGAGGAGGCCGCCCTCTACGAGGTTCCCGGCTTCGCCGAGGCCTTCCTGGTCGAGGGCAGGAGAGCGCCGGAGGGTACGCAGAGGCGGACGCCGCGCCTCGCCGACACCTTGGAGCAGCTGGCCCATGCGGGCCTTGCCGATTTCTACCGCGGCGACGTGGGGCGGGAGATCGCCCTTGATCTGGAGCGGGTTGGCAGCCCTGTCGTCCGCCGCGACCTGGAGACTTATCGCGCCCGCGTCGTGGAGCCCCTCTCGGTTCGGCTGAAGCACTCCACCGTCTACAACCTGCCGCCGCCGAGCCAGGGACTGGCCACCCTGCTGATCCTCGGCATGGTCGAGGGCCTCAAGGAACTCAGGGGCGAGACGCCCGAACGTCACCATGGGCTCATCGAGGCCACGAAGCGCGCCTTCACCATCCGCGACCGGGTGGTGGCGGATCCTCGGAACCTCGCCCACGACCCGGCCGCCTTCCTGACGCCTCAGGCGCTGGAAAGGGAGGCCACCCTCATCGACATGCGGCGGGCCGCCTCCTTTCCCCTGCCGCGCCCCATCGACGGGGACACGATCTGGATGGGGGCCATCGATCGCGACGGTCTCACTGTCTCCTATATCCAGTCCGTGTTCTGGGCCTATGGCTCCGGCTGCCTGCTTCCTGCGACGGGTGTCCTCTGGCACAATCGCGGCACGGCCTTCTCCCTCGATCCCGCAAGCCGCAACCGGCTGGAGCCGGGCCATCGGCCGCTCCATTCCCTCAATCCGGCCTTGGCCGTGTTCGACGATGGGCGGGTGCTGTCCTTCGGGGCGATGGGCGGCGAAACCCAGCCCCAGTTCCTCAGCCAGATCTTTTCGCGCTACGCCGAGGCCGGCATGGGGCTGGCGGACGCGGTGGACGCGCCCCGCTGGCTGCTCGATGCGAAGCCGCGCGAGCGCGAGGCCGTGCTGAAGGTGGAGAGCCATTTCGACCCCGGCCTGATCCGCGGCCTCTCACGACTCGGGCATAGGATCGAAGAGATGGACGAGGCCTATTCCGGACGCTTCGGCCATGCGGGCATGCTGGTGAAGCACCCGCGCAACGGACGCGTCGAGGCCGTGCACGATCCGCGTTCCGATGGCGGGTCTCTGGGACTCTAGCCAGCCGCCCAGAGGCCATAGAGGAGGCTGAAGCCCAGCACCAGCACGAAGGCGGCGGCGAGCAGTTCGAGCCCTGCAATGGCGATGGCGCCCGATGCGCCGCGCCCGCCGGCGAGCTTCAGGGCCATGGCCTTGAAGAAGACCGCCAGTGCCGCGATGGCGCTGGTGGTGAGCGCCGTGCCCAGCGCCATGGCGAAGGTCGCCGCGATGCCGGCCGCGAACAGGCCCTGCGACAGGGCGAAGACAAGGACGATGAGGGCGCCCGCGCAGGGCCGAATGCCGGCCGCGATGGCCACGCCCGCCATGTCGCGCCAGCGCGTCAGGCGGCTGAGCTCTTCGGGCGGCGGCAGGTAGGCGTGGTCGCAGGTCTCCTGAACGGAGGCGAAAGGATTGCGGGCGAGCGCCATGACGCCGAGAAGCTTGCCGGCCTTGCGCCAGGTGATGACGGCGCCGAGGAGGGTTACCGCAATGAAGCTCGCCAGCTCCACGTTCGTGGCGAGCCTGTTCATGGTGGAGGCGGTCGCCCGCAGCACGAGGCTGACGACCGACACGATGGCGATGGCGACCAGCGCCTGCACCAATGCTGCCGCGAGGCTCAGAATGAAGCCTTTGCGCAAAGCCTTCTCGTCGGCCACCAGATAGGCCGAGATCACGCCCTTGCCGTGTCCCGGGCCGGCCGCATGGAAGACACCATAGGCGAAGCCGACCAGCAGGAGCGAGAAGAAGGCCGAGCCGTTCTCCTTCATCCCGCGCACGCCCGCCTGCAGGCTCGCATAGAACCCGGACTGGACGGAGAGAATCCAAGTGCCGATGCTTCCCGATGGGGCTGCCTCACGCAGGCCCATGCCGAACGGGCTGCGCGGTGGCGGCTTGCTCACAGGCCCAAGCCACAGGCCGATCAGGCCCATCGCAGCGGCCACGACGGCAATGGCGACGAACATGATGCCGAGACGGCGCCAGAGCGGCGCTCGGCTGGCGCTCGGAAGGGCAGGGATGTCGGAGGTCAGGGACATGCGATGATGGCCCTGTTGGAATATTCGATGCCGATGTCCTGCGGCTGGATGGCGCCCTCATCCTGCAGGATCTGCTGCATGGTGGAGTCCAGCGGCTTGGCCTTGGCGATGCTCGTCACGCAGCCTTGAGGCGCATTGGCAAGCGAGATGGCCGCCTGGCCCTCCGTCAGGCTGAAATAGACGAAGAAGGTCGGGTCCTCGATCTCGACGGAGACGGCTCCCGTGGGCGCCACCGGCGCCTTGAGGGGCAGGAGGAAGGACATGGAGACTTGCGTTTTCTCCATGGTCATCCGGGCCTCCCGGGGCGAGTCGAAGGCCTGGGGCTTGCCCCGTGCCTTCAGCACCGTGAAGTAGTCGAACTCATTGAGAGAGGCTGCGTTCTCGTCGGCGAGTTCCTGCAGCTCCTCTGGTGACAGCTTGCCGTCACCATTCTTGTCCAGCCCCTGCGTGACATAGGCCGTGTAGGCTTCATCGAAGGTCCAGTGGTGCCGAACGCCCGTCACCCGCCCGTCGGACGCGAAGACGATCTCGGCCTTGGCGGTGACCCAAACGTGGGGGTGGGCCAGGGCCGGTGAGGACAGGCCCATGCTCAGTGCAGCCAAGGCGGATAGCGGACCGAGATGGCGTGTCATGCGGTTGACCCTGGAACAGCGACGCTGCCGGCGGGAGCCGGAGATGAATGGTGGTATGAGGGTTGTATGGTTAACAGAGGCGAAACAAAGGCGCTTGATTGACGGGAACAGGCATATATGTCAGCATTACTGACATATTCCACACAACAAGACCGGATCACCGGCAGCGGGGCAATGCCCCAGGAGGAAACGGATCATGGCCGAAGGTTCTGGTGCGCTTCGCAGCGTGACCCTCGACGACAAGTACGATCTCACAAAGGATCACGTCTTCATCACCGGAACGCAGGCCGTCATCCGCATGCTGCTGATGCAGCGCGAACGCGACCGGCTGGCGGGCCTCAACACGGCCGGACTCGTATCCGGCTACCGGGGCTCACCCATCGGCGGTCTCGACCAGAACCTGTGGCGTGCCCGCAAGTGGCTGGACCAGTCGAACATCGTCTTCCAGCCTGGCCTCAACGAGGAGCTCGCCGCCACCGCCATCTGGGGGGCGCAGCAGGCCGAGGTTCGCGGCGAAGGCAAGTATGACGGCGTCTTCGGTCTCTGGTACGGCAAGGGTCCGGGCGTCGACCGCTCGGGCGACGTGTTCCGCCATGCGAATATGGCCGGCTCCTCTAGGCACGGCGGCGTGCTGGCGCTGATGGGCGACGACCACACGGCCGAGTCCTCCACGGTCGCACATCAATCCGAATTCCACTTCGTCGACGTGATGATCCCGATCCTGAACCCGGCGGGCGTTCAGGAGATCCTCGATTACGGCCTCTACGGCTATGCCATGAGCCGCTTCTGCGGCACCTGGGTGGCCTTCAAATGCGTGAAGGACAACATCGAATCGACCTCCTCCGTCGATGCATCCCTCGACCGGGTGAAGATCATCATCCCCGATGATTTCACGATGCCGCCGGGCGGCCTCAACATCCGCGGCCGGGACGGCGTGCTCGACCAGGAGGCGCGGCTTCAGGACTTCAAGCGCGACGCCATGCTGGCGTTCGTGCGCGCCAACAACCTGAACCGCATCGTGCTCTCCGGCGGCCGCAACGCGAAGATCGGCATCATCACGGTCGGCAAGTCCTATCTCGACGTACGCCAGGCCCTCGACGAGCTCGGCCTCGACGAGGTGAAGGCCAACGACATGGGCCTGCGCCTCTACAAGGTCGCCTGCCCGTGGCCGCTGTCGCAAGCCGAACTGGTGGACTTCGCGCGCGGCCTCGACAAGGTGATCGTGGTCGAGGAGAAGCGCTCCCTTATCGAGGTGCAGCTGCGCGAAGAGCTCTACGGCACCGCAAACCAGCCCGTCTGCATCGGCAAGAAGGACGAGGAGGGCCGCTGGCTCTTCCCCGTCAAGGGCGCGCTCGATCCCAACGACATCGCCATCGCCATCGGCGAGCGCCTGCTCGCCTATCACAACAACGACGACCTGCGCGGCCGCGTGGCGCGGCTTCGCC
This sequence comes from Microvirga sp. jy35, assembly GCF_056148915.1. Lineage (NCBI taxonomy): Bacteria > Pseudomonadati > Pseudomonadota > Alphaproteobacteria > Hyphomicrobiales > Methylobacteriaceae > Microvirga > Microvirga sp. jy35. Next base: position 40,631 of record NZ_JBWBEW010000016.1, read on the forward strand.
ATGCGCAGGAGGTACTCGTCGCCACCAGCGACGTCGCAACGCGCACGCCGCATTTCTGCGCCGGCTGCCCGCACAACTCGTCCACCAAGGTACCCGAGGGCATGCGTGCCTATGCGGGCATCGGCTGTCATTACATGGTGCAGTGGATGGACCGCTCGACGGAGGGGTTCACCCAGATGGGCGGCGAGGGCGCGAACTGGATCGGCGAGTCGCCGTTCTCCAAGCGCGGCCACGTGTTCCAGAACCTGGGGGACGGCACCTACAACCACTCGGGCGTGCTGGCCCTGCGCTGGTCGATCCACACCAAGACCAACGTCACGTATAAGATCCTCTTCAATGATGCGGTCGCCATGACCGGCGGCCAGAAGCATGAGGGCGGGCTCACCGTTGACATGATCGCCCGGCAGGTGCGCGAGGAGGGCGTCGAGCGCATTGCCCTCGTCACGGACGAGCCGCACAAGTACCCGAAGGAGATCCGCTGGCCGGCCGGCATGACGATCCACCACCGCAGCGAGCTCGAGGCCGTGCAGCGCCAGCTCGCTGAAGTGCCGGGCGTGTCGGTCATGATCTACGACCAGACCTGCGCCTCGGAGAAGCGCCGCCGCCGCAAGCGCGGCGAGTTCCCGGATCCGGACAAGCGCGTCATCATCAACGATCTCGTGTGCGAAGCCTGCGGCGACTGCTCGGTGCAGTCCAACTGCGTCGCCGTGCAGCCGGTGGAGACCGAGTTCGGCCGCAAGCGCCAGATCGACCAGTCGAACTGCAACAAGGACTTCTCCTGCGTGAACGGCTTCTGCCCGTCCTTCGTGACGGTGCACGGCGCCAAGGTGAAGAAGGCCGTGCCTGAGACGGTGTCTACGGAGGGCATGTCATTCAAGCCGCTGCCCGACCCGGTGATTCCCGCCATCGACCGCACCTTCAACGTCATCGTGACGGGGGTGGGCGGCACCGGCGTCGTCACCATCGGGGCGATCCTCGGCATGGCGGCGCATCTGGAAGGCAAGGGCCTCGGCATGATCGACATGGCCGGCCTCGCCCAGAAGGGCGGCGCGGTCTACAGCCATGTGCGCCTCGCCAACAATCAGGACGACATTCACGCCATCCGCGTGAGCGCGGAATCCGCCCATCTCGTGCTCGGTTGCGACCTCGTGGTGACCGGCACCAAGAAGGTGCTGGCCGCCGTGAAGGAGGGTCAGACCGTCCTCGTGGTGAATACGGCGGAAGTAATGCCCGGCGAGTTCACCCGCAACGCGGATTTCTCCCTGCCGACGGAGCGCCTGAAGCGCACCATCAGGTCGGCGGCCGGACCGGAAGGCGCGTCCTTCGTCGATGCGACGGCGATTGCCACCGCGCTTCTCGGCAATGCGATTGCCGCCAACATGTTCATGCTGGGCTATGCTTACCAGACCGGCCGCGTTCCGCTCTCGGGGGCTGCCATCGAAAAGGCCATCGAGCTCAATGGCGAAGCGGTGAAGATGAATCTCGCCGCCTTCACCTGGGGCCGCCGTGCGGCCGCCGAGCCCGAGCTCATCGCCTCCGTGATCGGCGAGCTGAAGGCGCCGACCGAATCGCGCAAGCTGTCCGAGACCCTGGACGAGGTGATCGAACGGCGCGTCGCTTTCCTGTCGGGCTATCAGAGCAGGCGCTACGCCCGGCGTTACAGCACCCTGGTCGAGCGCGTGCGCGCGGCGGAGGACAAGGCCGTGCCGGGCTCGACGGCGCTCACCGACGCGGTGGCACGCTCGCTCTTCAAGCTCATGGCCTACAAGGACGAGTACGAGGTGGCGCGCCTCTACACGAACGGGCATTTCGAGAAGCAGGTGGCATCGGCCTTCGAGGGCGAGAACCTGACTTACGAATTCCACATGGCGCCGCCCGTTCTTGCCAAGAAAGATCCGGTCACCGGCGTACCGCGCAAGATGAGCTTCGGGCCATGGATGCTCAAGGCCATGGGCGTTCTGGCAAAGTTCAGGCGGCTTCGCGGCACGCCGCTCGACGTCTTCGGCTACACCCACGAGCGCCGCACCGAGCGTCAGCTCATTCGCGAATTCGAGGGGCGGATCGGGGAGATCATCGCGGGGCTCAATGCCGGCAATCACGCCACGGCCATCGGCCTTGCCGGCATCCCGCAGAAGATCCGCGGCTTTGGTCATATCAAGGAGCGGAACTTGAAAGCCGCAAAGGCGGAGGAGGCCGATCTGCTGGTCAAGTTCCGCAGCGACCCGCAGCCGCTGCCGGTTGCGGCGGAGTAAAGAACCTACTCCGCACATCCTACAATTTACGTCATGGCCGGGCTTGTACCGGCCATCCACGTTTTAAGAACCGCAGAAGACGTGGATCCCCGGAACAAGTCCGGGGATGACGGATGGAGCAGTGTTCTTCACTCTCTTGCCTGGCTTACCTCGACGAAGCTCTTGGCCACCTTCGGCACATTCGCTTCGTTGAGGCCGGCAACGCACATGCGGCCCGAGCCCACGAGATAGACGCCGTCGCGCTCGCGCATCGTCGTGACCTGCTGCTCGTTCAGCCCCGTGTAGCTGAACATGCCGCGCTGGTTCGTGAGGAAGCTCACATCGATCTCGTTCGACACCGCGCGGATCTCATCGGCGAGGCGCTTGCGCATGGAGTCCATGCGGGTGCGCATGGTCTCGACTTCCTGGGCCCACTGCGCACGCAGGTCGTCGTTGCCGAGCACTGTGGCGACGAGCAGGCCGGCGGTCATCGGCGGGCTCGAATAGCTGCGGCGCACGGCGAGTTTCAGCTGCCCGAGCACGCGCTCGGCCTCTGCGCTGTCCCGGCACACCACGCTCAAGCCGCCGCAGCGCTCGCCATAGAGCGAGAAGTTCTTCGAGAAGGAATTGGCCACGAGGCAGCTGGCGCGCTCCGCGTAGCGGCGCACGAAGGCGGCATCCTCGTCGAGGCCCGTACCGAAGCCCTGATAGGCCATGTCGAACACCACGATGTGGCCCTTGGCGACCAGCACGTCGGTCACGGCCGCCTGCTGCCGCTCGTCGAGGTCGACGCCGGTGGGGTTGTGGCAGACGGGCTGGAGCACCACGATGGAGCCGGCTTCCGCTGCCTCAAGGGCTTTCACCATGCCGTCGAAATCGACCGAGCGGTTGGCGCGGTCCCAATAGGGATAGGTTGCGGTCTTGAAGCCCGCCCGATGGAAGAGGCCGTGATGGTTGTCCCAGGTGGGATCGCTGACGAGAACGGTGCGGCCGGGGCAGTGCTTGGCCAGGAAGTCGGCCGCGATGCCCACAGCGCCCGTGCCGCCGAGGGTCTGAATCGTTGCTACGCGCTTCTCGGCAAGGGCCGGGTGGGCCTCACCGAAGATGAGCTTCTGCACGCCCTCGCGGTACGACGCGTGGCCTTCCATCGGCAGATAGGGCCGCTCCGCGAACCCGATGCGCTCGTGAGCAGCCCGAACCGAGCCCAGCACGGGAAGGCGTCCTTCCTCGTCGGTATAGACACCGATGCTGAGATTGACCTTCTCAGGGCGTGGATCGGTCTTGAAGCTGTCGTTGAGGGACAAGATCGGGTCGCCCGCGAAGGCTTCCACCTGGCCGAACAGGGATTCCGTCATGCTGATCTCCAAGCCTGTCGCGGCAGCCTGCCTGCGACGCATCGTTCAGATGCCGCGAGGACCTAGCCCCTGAAGGGCCTCCTCGGCAAGGTGCTTCGTGGATTGTCACACATCCAACCGCCAGTCGATCGACTCCAGGCCGTGCTCGACGAGCCAGGCATTCGCCCGGCTGAAGGGCTTCGTGCCGCGAAAGTCATTGAGCCGGTTCAGGGGCGAGGGGTGCCCGGCCTCGATCACGAGATGCTTCGTTCGATCCACGAGCGCTGCGCGCTTGCGGGCAGGACCGCCCCAGAGCAGGAACACGACGGCGGGCTGCTGCTGGGAGATGGCGGTGATGGCCTGATCGACCAGGGCCGACCAGCCGAACTTCATGTGGGCTCCCGATTTTCCGGCCTCCACCGTGAGCGCGGTGTTGATCAGCAGCACGCCCTGCCTGGCCCATTTCGAGAGGTCTCCCGATGTGGGCATCGGCACGTCCAGATCTTCCGCCATCTCGCGCAGGATCGTGCGCAGGGAGGCGGGCAGCCGACGGGAGCCGCGATAGGAGAAGGCGAGCCCGTGGGAATCGCCTGGAGTCGGGTAGGGGTCCTGGCCGAGGACAACCACCTTGACCTTCCCCAAGGGTGTCAAGGAGACGCTGGTGAACACGGCGTCCGGCGGCGGCAGCACCAGGGCGCCCGATGCGATCACCGCATCGACCTTGGCGGCCACGGTCTCGGCGCTTCCATCCTGGAAGAAGGGCAGCCTGAGCCACCCCTCGGCCTGGGGCTTGGCGCGGAAGTCTGCAAGAGCTTGGCTGATGGGACCGGTCATGGACAGTTCATGCCTTTCATAGGGGAGGCACTGACGATGTGCCGGCTAACGGGGTTGGCAGGATCGATCAGAAAGGCATCAGGAGTGCCGCTGAACAGAGCGTCGGGAATATCGACAGGATGTTACTTCTGTGACACGTTGCCGGTCTAGGCTCCACGCCTCCCACCGTGGATCCAACCTGCTACGAGGACTTTGCATGATGCTTCAGAGCCGACCCTCCGCCGCCCTACGCGCCGGCTTTCTTGGACTATCCCTGCTGCTGTCGGGCACGGCCCTGGCGCAGGAGGCCGTGACCATCCGCTTCGTCCATACCAACGACATCGATCGCATGAGCGCCGAGAAGGGCCGGGGCGGCTTTGCCCGCCTGGCGACGGTGGTCAAGGAGGAGAAGGCGAAGGGCAATGCCTTCTTCCTTCATGCGGGCGACACCATCTCGCCTTCGCTCCTGTCGGGCTTCGACAAGGGTGCCCACGTCATCGACATCCTGAACCGGATGGGCGTCGACGCCATGGCGCCGGGCAACCACGAATTCGATCTCGGCGACGCAGCCTTCCGCGCCCGCATGGCCGAGGCCAAGTTCGACGTGCTGGCCACCAACATCGTCGACGGCAACGGCCTGCCGGCCAACACCAAGCCCGACAAGATGATCGAGGTGCAGGGCGTGAAGATCGGCCTCTTCGGCCTGACCACCGAGGATACGCCTATCGCGTCGAGCCCCGGCACCATCAAGTTCTCCTCCACTATCGATACCGCCCGCGCGAAGGCCAAGGAACTGCGCGAAAAGGGCGCCGATCTCGTGGTTGCCATTGCCCACACGCCGCTGGAGGTGGACATGATCATCGCCCGCTCCGCCGGGGTGGACGTGATCATCGGCGGCCATGATGAGCACCTGCTTGCCTTCTACGACGGCAAGGTGGTTCTGTCGGAAGCCGAATCCCAGGCGAATTTCGTCAATGTCGTCGAGCTCTCGGTGAACAAGGCCACGAAGGACGGCAAGACCACCGTCACCTGGTCGCCGAACTTCCGCATCATCGATACGGTCAGCGTGAAGCCTGACCCGGACATCGAGGCTGTGGTGAAGGGCTACGAGGACAAGCTGTCCAAGGAACTCGACATCGAAATCGGCGTGACGGAGACGCCCCTCGACAGCCGCCGTGCGACCGTGCGCGGAGGTGAGGCCGCCATGGGCAACCTCATCGCCGATGCCATGAAGGCCGCGGTCGGGGCCGACGTGGCCATCACCAACGGCGGCGGCATACGGGCCGACAAGCAGTACCAGGCCGGTCAGAAGCTGACCCGCCGCGACATCCTGTCGGAAATGCCCTTCGGCAACACCACCGTGCTGCTTGAGGTCACCGGCGCGCAGATCAAGGACGCGCTCGAGAACGGCGTCAGCCAGGTGCGCGAACTCGGCGGACGCTTCCCGCAGGTCTCCGGCATCACCGCCGAGGTCGATGTGAAGGAGCCGGTCGGCAGCCGCGTGAAATCGGTCAAGATCAACGGCCAGCCGCTTGATCCCGCCAAGACCTACAAGCTCGCCACCAACGACTTCGTCGGTCGCGGCGGCGACGGCTATCGCTCGTTCATCGGCGCCAAGTCGCTCATCGACGCGTCTGCCAGCCAGCTGATGGCAAGCCAGGTGATCGACTACGTAGCGAAGGCCGGCAAGGTCTCGCCGAAGGTCGAGGGACGCGTCGTCCTGCGCTGATCAGAACGCACTTCTCCACTCCGGCGCCGGGACCTGCATGGGTCCCGGCGTTTTTCATGAGCCGAGGGTTCCGACGCGACGTCCGGGCGCATCCCTTTCAACCGGGAGGCAAGATAGGTCGCAGGCCTCTGGTCAACGGGAAGGCGAGACGTAAATTCCCTCTCCATCAACGGCAGTTGCTGTGTCATCCTGCGCACGCAACGCCGAATCTCGGACATCAAAGCGGCCTCTCCTTGCAGTTTCATGCGCCCCCAGAATCGGTCACCCTGTCGCAGAAGCGCCGCCGGCGCTCTCTTGCGCGCGGTCGGCTGACCCTCGTCATGGGCCTGTTCGGGGTAGCATTCATCCTTCTGACCTTCGGCTACATCGCCTGGGAGCAGCGCAACCGCCTCATCCAGCGCAACGAGGACGACCTGCGAAACGCGGCCTTCTTCCTGGCCGATCACACGGCGAGGCTCCTGGAAGGCACTGACCTGACCTTGAGGCAGGCCGTGGCCCTGATGCAGGGTCAGAGCTGGGATCAGGTGGAAGCATCGCGGCCTCTCTGGGAGCAGATCCGCGCCGCCGAGGAATCGCTTCCCTATATCGACGATGTCTGGCTCAACGATCCGAGCGGGCGCCTGCGTCTGACGTCCGCTCAGTTTCCTGCCCCGGAATCCAACGTGTCCGGGCGCGACGCTTTCGCCGCCCAGGTGAGCAGCGATCAGGCCCTGTTTGTAGGCGAGCCGATCCTCGGGCGCGTCACGAAGATTCCGACCTTCATGATCAGCCGTCGCTTGCAGGGCCAAGACGGCGCGTTCGGCGGCATTGCGTCGGTTACTGTGACGCTGTCCTATTTCTACGATTATTGGTCCAAGCTGCGGTTGCCCCGCGGCAGCCGGGTGGTCCTCATGCGCGGCTCGGACGCGGAGGTCATTGCTCAATACCCGCCGCCGCCGGACGGGCTTTCGTTCGCGCCCATCGACAAGTCCGCTTTCGACGCGGCTGTGCGAACCACCTCCCAGGCCGGTCTCTATGCCTTCATCAGCATGGGCCGTGAGCGTGTGGGGGCTTACCGCCAAGTCGGCTCGATGCCGCTCTACATCAATGTCAGCATGCCGCAGGATGCCTATTGGACGCCTTGGTTCGTCCAGACGCGGCTCTACGGTGCTTTTGCGCTGATCGCTTTGCTGGCCCTTCTGGCTCTCACAGCCCTGGCCTCGCAGCAGTTCCACGAGCAGGCGGCGAGTGCCGCCCTGCTTGAGAAGCAGGTCTCCCTGCGCACCAATGAGCTGCGGACCGAGACCGCAGCCCTGGAGGTCCTCAACAGGACCGGCAGCGTCCTGGCGGCGGAACTCGACCTCGATCGTATCATCGAAAGCGTCGTCGATGCGGGCGTCGAGCTGACCGAGGCGCAGACAGGAGCCTTCTTCTACGGGGCCGCTCAGGGCGGGAGTGCGCATTACGGAAAATTCGCCTCAGAGGGTTTCAAGGAGGCTTTCGCAGCCCTCGACACCCGAGCGATGTGCGCGCCCGCCTTTACGGACGGCAGGACGGTCCGCCTGGACAACATCGCCGTCGAGCAGGGCTATGACGGCACCCCCTTCGCCGTGGACGCCACGCCCGGCCGCCCGGTGCTCCGCAGCCTCATGGCGGTTCCGGTCCTGCTGCGCAAAGGCGGGGCCCATGGCGTTCTCGTCTTCGGTCACGAAAGGTCGGGGGTCTTCAATGCGCGATCCGAGCGTCTGCTCGCAGGCTTGACCTCACAGGCTGCCATCGCCCTCGAGAACAGCCGCCTCTATAGCGCAGCCCAAAACGAGATCGAGGAGCGCAAGCAGGCTCAGACTCAGCAATCCCTCCTGATACGCGAACTCCATCACCGGGTCAAAAACACCCTGGCCACCGTCCAGGCGGTGGTGGGCGCCACCGCACGCTCGGCGCTGAACATCGACGATTTCTATCAGGCCTTCGTGGGGCGCATCATCTCGCTCGCCAATACCCATTCCCTGCTGACCGAGGCCGTCTGGCAGACCGCGTCCCTGCGCGAGATCATGGAGAAGGAGCTGCGCCCCTACAACGACGTGAGAGGGCAGCGGATCACCCTGAACGGGCCTGCGGTCGAGTTGCCTTCGGATGCGGCCGTGCCCATCGGCATGGCGATCCATGAGCTCACCACCAACGCCGCCAAGTACGGGGCCCTGTCGGTGTCCCGCGGCAAGGTGTCCGTCTCCTGGGAGTCCGAGCCTGCCGAGGAGGGCACGAGGCTCAAGCTCGTCTGGGAGGAAACCGGGGGGCCTGAGGTCTCGACTCCGACCAGGCAGGGCTTCGGTTCGCGGCTGCTGCACCGGGTGCTTGCGACGCAGCTGAATGCCAAGGTCGAGATGGATTTCAGACCCCAAGGCCTGCGCGTGGCGCTCGACGCCGTCCTCAGGCACGAACCCAACAGGGGTCCAAGTCTCTGAGAAGCGTTCGTTCCCTGCAAACGCAGCTTGCGGCCGGACGCGCCATTGTGATGGTGGTTTCGGTTGGCGGAACTGCCTGAAACTCTTATCTAAGCGGCATCGGGAGCGGAACTCGGGACGAACTCCGCCGTCAAGGGGCTTTTCTTATGAACGAGAACGTGAATCTGACCGATCTGCGCCAAGGCGTCCGTCCGGTGGACCACCCGCCCGCGAGGGTCGGACGGATCGGTGTGCTTCTGATGAACCTGGGCACGCCCGAGGGCACCAGTTACTGGCCCATGCGCCGCTATCTGAAGGAGTTCCTCTCCGACCGGCGCGTGATCGAGACTCCGCGCCTCCTGTGGTGGCCGATCCTCAACCTGATCATCCTGACGAAGCGCCCCGGCCCCAAGGGCCGCGACTACGCGTCGATCTGGAACAACGAGCGCGACGAGGGCCCGCTCAAGACCATCACCCGCAACCAGGCGGAGAAGGTGGCCGAGCACATCAAAAGCATCGCGGGCGACAAGGTCACCGTCGACTGGGCCATGCGCTACGGCAAGCCCGAGGTCCGCGAACGCATCCAGGCCCTTCTCGATCAGGGCTGCGACCGCATCCTTCTCGTGCCGCTCTACCCGCAATATGCCGCCGCCACCTCGGCCACCGCCTGCGACCAGGCCTTCCGGGCCCTCATGGACATGCGCTGGCAGCCGAGCGTGCGGGTCTCGCCGCCTTACCACGACGATCCGGTCTATATCGACTCCCTGATCTCTTCGATGAAGGGGGAGCTGGCGAAGCTCCCCTTCGAGCCGGAGGTCATCCTCGTCTCCTTCCACGGGGTGCCTAAGGAGTATCTGCTGAAGGGGGATCCCTATCACTGCCAATGCGTGAAGACCTGGCGCCTGATGCGCGAGGCCTTCGGCTGGTCGCCGGACAAATTCCGCATGAGCTTCCAGTCGCGGTTCGGCCCGGCGGAATGGCTGCAGCCCTATACCGACAAGACCGTGGAGGCGCTCGCCAAAAGCGGCGTGAAGCGCATGGCCATCGTGGCGCCCGGCTTCTCGGCGGATTGCCTGGAAACCCTGGAGGAGCTCGACGGGGAAAACCGCGAGATCTTCATGCATAACGGCGGCGAGCAATTCGCCTATCTGCCCTGCCTCAACGACAGCCACGACGGCATGCGCGTCATCAACCACATCGTCGAGCGCGAGTTGCAGGGCTGGCTCTGATCAGCTGAAACCGTACTCAGCCGCGTCGTGCGGCAACGCTCTAGGACTCCAGGCCTGTTTGCGATAGCGTGAGCCTTCTGCAACGACGTTGCCTGGGGGGCTCATGCTGGTGGGTGGTTTCGACATCTTCGTCATCGTGCTGGTGCTGGTCGTTATCGTGACGATCGCCATGGGCATCCGCACGGTCCCGCAGGGCTATGCCTATACGGTGGAGCGGTTCGGCCGCTACTCGCGCACGCTCACCCCCGGCCTCGGGTTGATCGTGCCCTACATCGACCAGATCGGCAAAAAGGTGAATGTCATGGAGCAGGTGCTCGACATTCCGAGCCAGGAGGCCTTCACCCGGGACAATGCGGGCGTCACCATCGATGCAGCGGCCTTCTATCAGATCCTCGATCCCGCCCGAGCCTCCTACGAGGTGTCGGACATGAACCAGGCCCTGCTGGTTCTGACCATGACCAATATCCGCACGGTCGTCGGCTCCATGGATCTCGACCAGCTCCTGTCCCACCGCGACGAGATCAACGAGCGCCTGCTGCGGGTCATGGATGCCGCCGCCTCGCCCTGGGGCGCCAAGGTCACCCGCGTGGAGATCAAGGACATTCTCCCACCGCAGGATCTTGCCGGCGCCATGGCGCGTCAGATGAAGGCGGAGCGCGAGAAGCGCGCTGCCGTGCTCGAAGCCGAAGGCCTGCGGCAGGCGGAGATCCTGCGGGCGGAGGGCCAGAAGCAGTCGCAGATCCTGGCAGCCGAGGGCCGGAAGGAAGCGGCGTTCCGCGATGCCGAGGCCCGCGAGCGCCAGGCCGAGGCCGAGGCGAAGGCCACCGGCATGGTCAGCGAGGCCATCACCAAGGGCGATCTCGCCGCCGCCAACTTCATCGTGGCGGAGAAATACATCGACGCGATCCGCGCCCTCGCGTCGGCTCCCAATCAGAAGGTCGTGATCGTGCCCATCGAGGCGGCGGGCCTTGCCGGAACGCTGGGCGGCATCGCCGAACTCACCAAGTCGGTGTTCGGCGAGGGCGGGGCGGGCCTCAACAGGCCAGCCCGCAGCGTTCCCACAGTCACGGGAGGAAGCGAGCGCTCATGATCCAGGACGCGTTCATCGGCCTCGGAGCCTGGGCCTGGATCATCCTCGGAGTGCTTCTGATCGGGGTCGAGCTCCTTGCGCCAGGTTCGTTCTTCCTGTGGCTCGGTCTTGCCGCCATCGCGACGGGCCTGCTCGATGCGGTGCTGGGCCTCTCCTGGCAGGTGGCGGCGCTGCTCTTCGCGGTGCTCTGCGTTGCAGCCGTTGTCCTCGGTCGATTCGTCACCCGCTCGACAACACAGCCGGATGTCGAGACCACCCCGCTCAACCAGCGTGGTCAGTCCCTCATCGGCCGGGTCTTCACCCTCGAAACGCCAATCAAGGACGGGGAGGGCCGCATCCGGGTCGATGACAGCTCCTGGCGTGTGACGGGAGCCGACCGCTTCGCCGGAGCAAAAGTGCGCATCGTGCGGGTCGAGGGCTCAACTCTGGTCGTCGACGATCCCTGATCAGGCCGCGCCGGCCCGCAGCAGGTCGAGATAATGCACGAGGCCGACGGGCCGGTTGTGCTCGACCACGATCAGGGCTGTGATCCGGGAGGCTTCTTCCATCTCCAGAGCGGTCGCCACGAGGGCGTCCGGCGCGATGGTGCGCGGGGTCTTCGTCATGATGGCGGCGACCGGCAGCGTCGCGAGATCGGGCTTCAGGTTGCGGCGCAGATCGCCGTCTGTGACGATGCCGGCGAGCGTGCCGTCACCGTTCACCACGATCACGGCCCCAAAACCCTTGCGGCCGATCTCCTCGATCGCTTCGCCCATGCGGGCCTCAACGCCGACGATGGGCAGGCGCTCGTCCTTGTGCATGATGTCGCGCACGAGTTTGAGCCGTGCACCGAGCTTTCCGCCGGGGTGGAAGACCCGGAAGTGGTCCGCCGTGAACCCGCGCCGCTCCAGCAGAGCGACGGCCAGGGCATCGCCCAGCGCCAACTGGATTGTGGTCGAGGTGGTGGGGGCGAGCCCGTTGGGGCAGGCCTCCTTGGCCCTCGGCAGGGTCAGGCAGACGTCGGCTGCTCGTCCCAAGGTCGATTCCGCACTGGAGGTCAGGGCGATCAGAGGCACCCGGAAGCGGCGGGAATAGCCGATGATGTCGGCAAGCTCTGCCGTCTCACCCGACCAGGACAGGGCGATGATCACGTCGTCCGTCTGAATCATGCCCAGATCGCCGTGGCTCGCCTCCGCCGGGTGGACGTAATGGGCGGGGGTGCCGGTCGACGCGAAGGTGGCGGTCATCTTGCGGCCCACATGGCCGGACTTGCCCATGCCGGTGACGATGACCCGGCCCTTGGCCGCCGCAATGGTCTCGACCGCAGCCGTGAAGAAGGGGCCCAGGCCGTTGCCGATGGCCTCCATCAGGATCGTCAGGCCATCGCGCTCGGTCTCTAACGTGCGCAGGGCCGATTGGACGGCCGGGTCGGACGAGTGGGGTGCGGATTTTGCGAGTGCCATGGCCGCCCTTTAGCATAGGCGGGCGGCCAAGAGGAACCCTTGGCGGAACCCTTGGCGGAACCCTTTGGCGGACGCCTGGAGCCGCTTACTTCTGCCGCAGCAGCGCTTCGAGCTCCCTGCGGAACTCCGCCGAGAGCTCCTCGCGCTCGAGAGCATAGGCCACGTTGGCCATGAGGAAGCCGATCTTCGAGCCCGTGTCGTAGGTCCTGCCCTGGTACTTCATGCCGAAGAAGGGCTGCTCCTTCATGAGGCGGATCATGGAATCGGTCAGCTGGATCTCGTTGCCGGCGCCGCGCTCCTGGGTCGAGAGCAGGTCGAAGACCTCGGGCTGCAGGATGTAGCGGCCGGAGATGATGTAGTTCGACGGCGCGGTGCCCTTCGGGGGCTTTTCCACCATGCCGGTGATCTCGAAGGTCTGGCCGAATTCCTGGCCGACCGAGACGATGCCGTATTGGTGGGTCTGGTCCTCAGGCACTTCCTCCACAGCGATGATGTTGCCCCCGTGCTTCTCATAAGCCGCGATCATCTGCTCCATGGAGCCGCGGCTGAGCATGTCGGGCAGGATCACCGCGAAGGGCTCGTCGCCCACCAGCTCCCGGGCGCACCAGACCGCATGGCCCAGGCCCAGGGGCTCCTGCTGGCGGGTGAAGCTCGTCTGTCCCGCCTGGGGCTGGTCCTTGGCCAGGATCTCCAGCTCCTTGGTCTTGCCGCGGCCCTCGAGGGTGCGGTTGAGCTCGTAGGCGATGTCGAAATGGTCCTCGATCACCGCCTTGTTGCGGCCGGTGACGAAGATGAAATGCTCGATCCCGGCGGCGCGCGCCTCATCGACCACGTGCTGCACCACGGGGCGGTCGACGACGCACAGCATCTCCTTGGGCACGGCCTTGGTGGCAGGCAGAAACCGGGTGCCGAGACCGGCGACGGGCAGGACTGCTTTGCGGATACGCTTCATTGAATGAGCCATGAGTGAGCAGAAGGGTGGAGGGATAATCTAAGACAGGACCCGGAAAAGGAAACCGACAAAGGTCAAGCTTCGGTGACCCATAACGCGGGACATTCCGGCTTGTTTCATCGGCCAGCTTCTTCATTGAAGCTTTGGACCTGAATTGAAGCTGAAGCGTTGTGGTTAAGCTGCCGAGCAGGGCAGTTCTTCGGAGATGGACATGGCGGTACTGGTGACGGGCGGCGCGGGCTATATCGGCAGCCACATGGTGCTCGAACTCTTGGATGCTGGCGAGACGGTGGTGGTGCTCGACAACCTGTCGACGGGCTTCCGCTGGGCCGTTCCGCAGGAAGCCACCTTCATCACTGGCGATGTGGGCGATCAGGCTCTTGTGGCCAGCGTCATCGACGAGCACGGCATCGACAGCATCCTGCACTTCGCCGCCAAGATCGTGGTGCCCGAATCCGTCACCGATCCCTTGAGCTACTACTTCAACAACACCGTGAAGACGCGGGCGCTGGTCGAGACGGCGGTCCAGAAGGGCATCCGGAACTTCGTCTTCTCGTCCACGGCCGCCGTCTACGGCAATGCCGAGGCACCCCTGCTGACCGAAGACATGCCGCTCGTGCCGATCAACCCTTATGGCCGCAGCAAGCTCATGTCCGAATGGATGCTGCAGGATGCCCACACGGCCCACGGCCTTCGCTATGCCATCCTGCGCTACTTCAACGTCGCCGGCGCCGACCCCAGAGGGCGCTCCGGCCAGTCGACCCCGCAGGCCACTCATCTCATCAAGGTGGCGGCCCAGGCGGCGCTCGGCCAACGGCCTCATCTCGATGTGTTCGGCACGGACTACAGCACCCCGGACGGCACCTGCGTGCGCGACTACATTCAGGTCAACGACCTCGCCCGGGCGCATCTCGTGGCCTTGCAGCATCTCCGCAATGGCGGCGACTGCTCGGTCATGAACTGCGGCTACGGCCATGGCGCCTCGGTTCTGGAGGTCGTCGACGTGGTCAAGCAGGTGTCGGGAGTGGACTTCGAGGTTCGCCTGAGCCCGCGCCGGCCCGGCGATCCGGCCCAGCTCGTGGCGAGGGTCGACAAAATCCGCAGCCTCGGATGGGTGCCGCAGCACGACGATCTGGAGGCGATCGTCGATCAGGCCCTGCGCTGGGAGCAGGCCCTGGCGGGTCGAAAAGCCGCATAGGGACCTATCTATAAGGCTAGCTGTCAACCGGCTGTTAACTCTCGTAGTGTCGCAATGGCAGGACGATCTGTCCTGTTTCCGTGAGCGACCCCTATGCGCCAGCTTCTGGTGCGCCGCCTCTCCGGCGCCCTCCTTCTCGGTCTGAGCTTCACCGCCGGTGTGGAGCTTGGGGCGCCGCCCGTTCAGGCGCAGGAGGCGTCGCACGCCGGGTTCCAGCGCTTCGTGCAGGGGCTCTGGCCCGAGGCCAAGGCGCGGGGCATCTCCCAAGCCACCTTCAGCGCGGCATTCCTGGGCGTCGAGCCGGACGCCAAGATCATTGCGCTCACCAAGAAGCAATCCGAATTCGTTCGCCCGATCTGGGATTACATCAACGGCTCCATCTCGAATGAGCGCCTGAAGCGCGGTCGGGACATGGCCGCCGAGTGGTCGAAGACGCTCGCGGCCGTGGAGAGGACCTACGGCGTTCCGCGCGCCGTGGTGCTCGGCGTCTGGGGCATGGAGACCAATTACGGCAGCTTCACCGGCTCGATCTATGCCATCCGGGCGCTGTCGACCTTGGCCTATACGGGCTATCGCGCCGACTTCTTCCGGGAGGAGCTGCTCACGGCCCTCCAGATCCTGGAACAGGGGCATGTGGACCGCTCCAGGATGCTGGGCTCCTGGGCCGGCGCCATGGGCCAGACCCAGTTCATGCCCTCGAGCTTCATGAAATACGCTGTCGACGGCAACGGGGACGGAATGCGGGACATCTGGTCCTCGGTTCCCGACGCCATGGCTTCCACGGCCAATTACCTGCGCCAGCAGGGCTGGGAGCCGGGGCTCCCCTGGGGCTTTGAAGTCCAGCTGCCGAAGGGCTTCGACTTCCGCTATCTGAAGCAGAACTTTGCTCAGTGGCAGACCCTTGGACTGCGCCGAATCGACGGAAAGGCCATGCCGCGGGCGGGCGAGGCCTCGCTGTTCCTGCCCGGTGGAGCGGGCGGCCCGGCCTTCCTGGTCACCAGGAACTACGACGTGATCAAGACCTACAATTCTTCGGACGCCTATGCCATGGGCGTGGCGCATCTCGGCGACCGCCTCACGGGCGGGCAGCCGATCCAGGCCGCGTGGCCCAAGGAGCCCATGCTGGACAAGGATCAGCGTCAGGAAATACAGGAGCGCCTGGCGCGTCTCGGCTTCTATGAGGGCGACACGGACGGCAAGTTCGGCTCCAGGACCCGGGAGGCCGTGCGGAACTTCCAGCTCCGGCGTGGTTTGATCCCGGACGGCTATGCCGATTATGCTGTTCTGCGCGAACTGCGCGCGACCCGCTGACGGAGCTGCCCTACGGCTCTACAACCAGGCTGGTCCGGACTAGGATGGAACCGCCTATGAGAATAGTGCCGATTCTTCACCGTATGACCCTGACCCTGCTCCTTGTGGCGGGCGGGGTTGATGCCGCCCTGGCGCAATCCGGCTACTACCAGCAGCCGGGCTACCGGGATCCGCGGGCCTATCCGCCCGGCTATTATCCCGGCAAGCTCGTGCAGCCGGCCCAGCCCCAGCCGCAGCAGGGCTTCAGCATCCGGCGCTTATTCGGCGGCCGGGACGAGCCGCCGCCGAGCCGTGCCCCCGTCGCAAGGCCCCGCAGGACCGCACCTCCGCCGGCCGCCGTGGCCAAGCAGGAAAAGCCCAAAATCGATCCGAGCACCCACGTGGTGGTGTTCGGCGATGCACTGGCGAGCTTCGCCCGCCAAGGGCTCGATGCCCATTTCGACGACGATCAGGACGTTGCGGTCATCTCCAAGGTGAGAGGGGACACCAACCTGGTGCGCACAGACCCGGCCGACTGGCCCAACTTCATCAAGGCCACTCTGGATGGAGGGCAGAAAGCCTCAGTGGCCGTCGTGATGCTGGGGACGAACGACCGGCAGTCGATCCGGGACGGCGAGGAGAGCCTGGAACCCCTGTCCGACCGGTGGAAGGAACTCTACCGCCAGCGGGTCGATGCGATCACGGGTGTTCTGAAGGAGCGCAGGGTCCCGTTCGTCTGGATCGGCCTGCCGCCCATGAAGAACAGCAAGATATCCGACGATCTCGTGGCCATGAACGAGATCTACAAGGAGAGCGTCCAGCGCAACGGCGGGGTCTACGTGGACATCTGGCCGGGCTTCGTGGACGAGGAGAACCGCTACACGGTCATCGGGCCCGATGTGGACGGAGATCCCACCAAGCTGCGCACCAGCGAGGGCATCTTCTTCACCCGGGCCGGTGCGCGGAAAGTGGCTTTCTTCGCCGATACGGAAATCAAGCGCATCCTCGGTCCCGGCGGAACGGCCACGGCGGCCGCGCCCAATCCCGCGGCGATCGCGCCTGTCGACGGATCGGCAGCACCTGTCGTCGAGGCGGCGCTGCCGCCTCCACCGGATGCCGCGGCTCCAGTTGCTCTGCCGCAGAAGCCCCTGGTCGGGCCGGTCCTGCCGCTGACTCGTCAGGACGTCGCACCGGGAGGCGCTCTCGTATCCGCGCCGCCGAAGCTGACGGGTGACCATGCCTATACGGTCCAGCGCGCCCTGCGGGTCGGGGTCGCTCCCGCCGCCCGCCCTGGCCGGGCGGATGATTTCCGCTGGCCTAATCCGTAAGAACGGTTCCGTGACGAAAAGCGGCGGCTCACCTGAGGTGAGAGCCGCCGCTTTTCTCGGTGTCTCGGTCCCAGGCCTTACGCCGGCAGAGCGCTGGAGCCCATCAGGAAGGTGTCGATGGATCGGGCGGCCTGCCGGCCTTCGCGGATCGCCCACACCACCAGCGACTGACCGCGGCGCATGTCGCCGGCCACGAAGACCTTCTCGTTCGAGGTCCGGTAGCTCCTGTCGTCGGCCACCACGTTGCCGCGGCGATCCATGTCGACGCCCGACTGCTCGAGCAGGCCTTCCTTCACCGAGCCGGCAAAGCCGATGGCGATGAAGACGAGGTCGGCCTTGAGAATGAACTCGCTGCCCGGGATCGGCTGGCGCCTCTCGTCCACGCGGGCGCATTGCACGCCGGTGACGCGGCCCTTCTTGCCCTCGATGCCGAGCGTCGCCGCCTGGAACTCGCGATCCGCGCCTTCCGCCTGACTGGAGGAGGTGCGCATCTTCGTGGGCCAGTAGGGCCACACCGTCAGCTTGTCCTCCCGCTCCGGCGGCTTGGGGCGGATGTCGAGCTGGGTCACGGAAAGCGCACCCTGGCGGAACGCGGTGCCGACGCAGTCGGATGCCGTGTCGCCGCCGCCGATCACCACCACATGCTTGCCGCCTGCGAGGATCGGCTCCTCGGTGACCTCCTCGTGGCCCACGCGCTGGTTGGCCTGGGTGAGGTAGGGCATGGCGTAATATACACCGGCGAGTTCCTGGCCCGGCAGGTTCGGGTTGCGCGGATCCTCGGCGCCGCCGGCGAACAGCACGGCATCGAACTCGTTGTGGAGCGAGGCGAAGCTGCGGTCGACGCCGATGTTGACGCCGCAATGGAAGATCACGCCTTCCGCTTCCATCTGCTTCACCCGGCGGTCGATGTGGTACTTTTCCATCTTGAAGTCCGGGATGCCGTAGCGCAGCAGGCCGCCGGGCTTCGCCTGGCGCTCGAACACGTGCACCTCGTGACCCGCGCGGGCGAGCTGCTGGGCCGCCGCCATGCCGGCCGGCCCCGAGCCGATGACGGCCACGCGCCTGCCGGTCTGGACATCCGCCGGCTCCGGCTTCACGAAGCCCATCTCCCACGCCTTGTCGGCAATGGCCTGCTCGATGGTCTTGATGGTGACCGGCTGGTTTTCCAGGTTCAGCGTGCAGGCTTCCTCGCAGGGCGCCGGACAGATGCGGCCCGTGAACTCGGGGAAGTTGTTGGTGGTGTGGAGGTTGCGCGCTGCCTCCTCCCAGTCGTCCTGCCAGACGAGGTCGTTCCAGTCAGGAATCTGGTTGTGCACCGGGCAGCCCGTCGGGCCGTGGCAGAAGGGAATGCCGCAATCCATGCAGCGCCCTGCCTGCTTGCGCAGATCGTTGGTGTCGAGCGGCAGCGTGAACTCGCGGAAGTGGCGCACGCGCTCACCGGCGAGCTGATACTTCTGCTCCTGCCTGTCGTATTCGAGAAATCCTGTGACCTTGCCCATGGGTTTGCCCCTTACAATCCTTATTCCGCCGCCTGCAGGGTCCGGAGACGATCCATCTCCTGGAGCGCGCGGCGGTACTCGACCGGCATGACCTTCACGAACTTGGTGCGGTAGGTCGTCCAGCTGTCGAGGATCTCCTTGGCACGCGTCGAGCCCGTATAGGTGTGGTGATTGGTGATGAGCTGCATCAGGCGCTCTTCGTCAGGGCCCGACATGTTGGCCATGATGTCGATGCGGCCCTTGGTCTCCAGATCGCCGCCGTGATGGTGGAGACGGCGCATCAGGTCCTCCTCCTCCTCGACGGGCTCGAGATCGACCATGGACAGGTTGCAGCGTTTGGTGAAGGTGCCGTCCTCGTCGAGCACGTAGGCGATGCCGCCGGACATGCCCGCCGCGAAGTTGCGGCCGGTCTGGCCGAGCACCACCACGAGGCCGCCGGTCATGTACTCGCAGCCGTGATCGCCCGTGCCCTCGACCACCGCGATGGCGCCCGAGTTGCGCACGGCGAAGCGCTCTCCCGCGACGCCGCGGAAGTATGCTTCACCGGCGATCGCGCCGTACATCACCGTGTTGCCGACGACGATGGAGTTCTCGGGCAGCGCCTTCGAGGCAGAGGACGGGCTGATGATGATCTTGCCGCCCGACAGGCCCTTGCCGACATAATCGTTCGCTTCGCCCTCGAGGTTGAGCGTCACGCCGGCGGCGAGCCAGGCGCCGAAGCTCTGGCCGGCGGTGCCTTTGAGCTTCACGGTGATCGTGTCGTCGGGCAAGCCCTCATGGCCGTAACGCTTGGCGACCTCGCCGGAGAGCATGGCGCCCACCGTACGGTCGGAGCTTTTCACCTTGGACTCGATGGTGACGGCCTCGCCGCTCTCCAGGGCCGCACCTGCCTGCGAGATGAAATCGCGGTCGAGGACATTGGCGATGGGGTGAACCTGACGCTCCAGATGGCGGATCGCCACGTTCGCGGGCACTTCCGGCTTGTGGAAGAGTTTGGTGAAGTCGAGGCCCTTCGCCTTCCAGTGGTCGATGGCTCCGTTCTTGTCGAGGAGGTCGGACTGGCCGATCATCTCGTCAATCGTGCGGAAACCCATCTCGGCCATCAGTTCGCGCACTTCCTCGGCGACGAAGAAGAAGTAGTTGATGACATGCTCCGGCAGGCCCTTGAAGCGCTTGCGCAGCACCGGATCCTGCGTGGCCACACCAACCGGACAGGTGTTGAGATGGCACTTGCGCATCATGATGCAGCCGGCCGCAATGAGTGGTGCGGTCGAGAAGCCGAATTCATCGGCTCCCAGCAGGGCTGCGATGATGACGTCGCGACCGGTGCGCAGGCCGCCATCGGCCTGCAGCGCCACGCGGCCGCGCAGGCGGTTGAGCACCAGGGTCTGCTGGGTCTCGGCAAGGCCGATCTCCCAGGGCGAGCCCGCATGCTTGAGCGAGGTGAGGGGGGAGGCGCCCGTGCCGCCCTCGAAGCCTGAGATCGTGATGTGATCGGCGCGCGCCTTGGCGACCCCGGCCGCGACCGTGCCGACGCCGACTTCCGCCACGAGCTTCACCGATACGTCGGCCGAGGGGTTCACGTTCTTCAGGTCGAAGATCAGCTGCGCCAGATCCTCGATGGAGTAGATGTCGTGGTGCGGCGGCGGCGAAATGAGGCCGACGCCCGGTGTCGAGTGGCGCACGCGGGCGATCTTCGCATCGACCTTGTGGCCGGGCAGCTGCCCACCCTCGCCAGGCTTGGCACCTTGAGCGACCTTGATCTGCATCATGTCGGCGTTGACGAGGTATTCCGTCGTCACGCCGAAGCGGCCGGAGGCCACCTGCTTGATGGCTGAGCGCTTGGACATGCCGTTCGGCAGCGGCCGGAAGCGCTCCGGCTCCTCGCCGCCTTCGCCCGTGTTCGACTTGCCCCCGATAACGTTCATGGCCATCGCCAGCGTCTCGTGCGCCTCCTTCGAGATAGATCCGAAGGACATGGCCCCGGTGGAGAAGCGCTTCACGATCTCCTGCGCGGACTCGACCTCGCCGAGCGGAACGGTCGTACGTCCCGTCTCCTCCGCGTTCTTGATGCGGAAGAGACCGCGGATGGTCTTGAGTTCGTTGTCCTGCTCGTTCACGAGGCGCGCGAATTCCCGGTAGCGCTCCTGCGCGTTGAGGCGCACGGCGTGCTGGAGCGTGGCCACCGTATCCGGGTTCCAGGCATGGACCTCGCCACGGGTGCGATAGGCGTATTCACCGCCTACATCGAGGGCGTTTCGGTAGATCGGGGCATCGCCGAAGGCGTCGCGGTGGCGGCGCACGTTCTCCTCCGCCACCTCGTCCATGCCGATGCCTTCGATGGTGGTGGCGGTGCCGAAGAAGTCGCGGGCCACGAAGTCGGACTTCAAGCCGACCGCGTCGAAGATCTGCGCGCCGCAATAGGACTGGTAGGTGGAGATGCCCATCTTGGACATCACCTTGAGCAGGCCCTTGCCGATGGACTTGATGTAGCGCTTGACCGCCTCATCCGCGTCCACCTCCTGCGGCAGCTCGCCGGCCTCACGCATGGCCACGATGGTGTCGAAGGCGAGATAGGGGTTGATGGCTTCCGCGCCGTAGCCGGCGAGGCAGGCGAAGTGATGGATCTCGCGCGGTTCGCCGCTCTCGACCACAAGGCCGACCGAGGTGCGAAGCCCTTTCCGGATCAGGTAGTTGTGCACGGCGGCGGTGGCGAGCAATGCCGGGATCGGAATGCGGTCCGGGCCGACCATGCGGTCCGACAGGATGATGATGTTGTAGCCGCCATGGACGGCCGCTTCCGCGCGGTCGCAGAGGCGGTCGACCGCACCGTCCAGGGCGGATGCGCCGAGCTCCGCGTCATAGGTGATGTCGAGGGTCTTGGTGTCGAAGCGGTCCTCGAAATGACCGATGCAGCGGATCTTCTCCAGATCCGCGTTGGTGAGGATCGGCTGACGCACTTCCAGGCGCTTGCGGCGCGAGGTGCCCTCCAGGTCGAGGATGTTCGGGCGCGGGCCGATGAACGACACGAGGCTCATGACGAGTTCCTCGCGGATCGGGTCGATCGGCGGGTTCGTCACCTGGGCGAAGTTCTGCTTGAAATAGGTGTAGAGCAGCTTCGGCTTGTCGGAGAGCGCGGAGATCGGCGTGTCCGACCCCATGGAGCCCACCGCCTCCTGGCCGGTGACGGCCATGGGCTGCATGAGCAGCTTCAGATCTTCCGACGTGTAGCCGAAAGCCTGCTGGCGGTCGAGGAGCGACACGTCCGTGCGGGACTCCCGCGCCTGCACGGGCTTGAGGTCCTCCAGCACGATCTGCGTGCGCTTCAGCCATTCCTTGTAAGGATGCGCGTTGGAGAGCTGCTGCTTGATCTCGTCGTCGGAGACGATCCGGCCTTCCTCGAGATCGATGAGGAGCATCTTGCCCGGCTGAAGGCGCCACTTCTCGACGATCTTCTCCTCCGGGATCGGCAGCACGCCCATCTCGGAGGCGAGCACCACGAGGCCGTCGTCGGTCACAAGATAGCGGGCTGGGCGCAGGCCGTTGCGGTCGAGCGTCGCGCCGATCTGCTTGCCGTCGGTGAAGCACACGGCCGCCGGGCCGTCCCACGGCTCCATGAGGGCTGCGTGATACTCGTAGAAGGCGCGCCGGTCGTCGTTCATGAGCGGGTTGCCGGCCCAGGCTTCCGGGATCAGCATCATCATGGCGTGCGAGAGCGTGTAGCCGCCGCGCACCAGGAATTCGAGAGCGTTGTCGAAGCAGGCGGTGTCGGACTGGCC
Organism: Microvirga sp. jy35; assembly: GCF_056148915.1. Lineage (NCBI taxonomy): Bacteria > Pseudomonadati > Pseudomonadota > Alphaproteobacteria > Hyphomicrobiales > Methylobacteriaceae > Microvirga > Microvirga sp. jy35. The sequence continues at coordinate 62,965 of NZ_JBWBEW010000016.1, forward strand.
CTCGTAGGAGATCGGCCACAGCTTCGAGATGTCGTTGCCGAAAAGCTCCGAGTCGACGGAGGCCTGGCGCGCCGCCATCCAGTTCACGTTGCCGCGCAGCGTGTTGATCTCGCCGTTATGGGCGACCATGCGGTAGGGGTGGGCGAGCTGCCAGGTCGGGAAGGTGTTGGTGGCGAAGCGCTGGTGCACGAGGGCGATGGCGCTCTCGAAGCGCGGATCCTGCAGGTCGAGGTAGTAGTCGCGCAGCTGCGTGACGAGCACCATGCCCTTGTAGACGATGGTGCGCGAGGACAGGCTGACGGGGTAGTAACCCCTCGTGCGCTCGTCCTTCATGTCGTAGACGGCGTTGGAGATGACCTTACGGGCGATGAACAGGCGGCGCTCGAAGGTCTCGGCGTCGTCCATTCCCTTGCCCTTGCCGACGAAGATCTGCCGGTGCAGGGGCTCGGTGGCCTTCACGCTCTCGCCGAGGTCGCTGGAATCCACCGGCACGTCGCGCCAGCCGAGCACCTGCAGGCCCTCATCGGCGATCGCCTTGGTGACGATCTCCTCAACGAGCTTGAAGCCCTCCGGGTCGCGCGGCATGAACAGGTGGCCGGCGCCGTACTGGCCTGCCTCGGGCAGCCAGATGCCGACCTTGGCGCATTCGGCCGCGAAGAACTTGTGCGGAATCTGGACCAGGATGCCGCAGCCGTCGCCCATCTTGGGATCCGCTCCAACCGCGCCGCGATGGTCGAGGTTGTGCAGGATGGCCAGCCCCTGCTCGACGATCTCGTGCGACTTGCGGTTCTTCATGTCGGCGATGAAGCCGACGCCGCAGGAATCCTGCTCGTTGTTCGGATCGTAGAGGCCCTGGGCTGCGGGCAGGCCCGGATCGCGCATGACTTTGACCGCGTCCGTCATTGTCGCCGTGCGGCTTGGCACTTGGGCTTCCAGGCTCTTGGTCGGCACGTCGCTCATGGCAGGTCCTTACATCCGAACGCGGTCATCAAGGTTCTTTGGGGCGGCTTTGAGGCCCGCCGGATGATCGGATCGTCCGGGTGCCCGCCGCTTCTTCAGGTTTCGAGGGTTGGGTCCGGCAGGGGAGCCCGCTCCTCGCGGGCATCCTTTGAGCTTGTGTTCAGCCCAGAGTCGCCCGTCCCGCCCACGCTTTGCGGGCGGCTTTCGCGGTATCTCGTTTCGTTCGCGTGGTGCGAAGCATCAAGAAAACCCCAGGGCGTCAAAAGAAAGGTGCAAGCACCCCAAAAGGGACAGTATCGCTGTCCTAATGACTGCAAACTGCCAGACTTTGCTGCAGGGCACAAGAGGGTTTAGAGAAAATTTAGACGAAAGTTACAAGGCATCGTCAGATCGTGTAACAAAAGCAGCTTTCGGCCTCTCAGGACGAAAGGCTCCGCCGAAGGGTCAATGTTCTTGACATGTCGGCTGCCTTCGCCAGGGTGCGCTCCCGAGGAGACAAGAGATGAACTTTGCGAGCGACAACACGGTGGGTGCCAGCGCCCCCGTTCTCCAGGCCATCCTGCAGGCCAATGCCGGAGCGATGGCAGCCTATGGGAACGACGAGATCTCGAAGAGGGTGAGGGCAAGGTTCAACGACCTGTTCGAGGGCGAGGTCTCCGTGTTTTTCGCCGCCACTGGGACCGCAGCCAACGCCCTCGCTCTCTCGTCCGCCGTGCCGCCCTACGGTCTCTGCGTCTGCCACCGGGAGGCTCACATCATCGACGACGAGTGCGGGGCGCCTGAATTCTTCATGCACGGTGCCAAGCTCGTTGGCCTGCCGGGCGTCGGTGCCAAGCTGAAGGCCGAGGATGTGGCTGCCTATCTGAACAGCCTGCCCAAGGCCGTGAAGCAGATGCCGCCGAAAGCGCTGTCGATCTCGCAGGTGAGCGAAGGCGGCCTGGTCTACAGCCTCGACGAGTTGGCTGCCCTGGGACAGGTCTGCCGCGAGCACGGCCTGTCCTTCCACATGGACGGGGCGCGCTTCGCCAATGCCCTCGTGGCGCTCGGCTGCACCCCGGCCGAGATGACCTGGAAGCAGGGTGTCGACATCCTGTCCTTCGGGGCCACCAAGAACGGCGGCCTCATGGCCGAGGCTATCGTGGTGTTCAGGCCGGAACTGGCTGAGGCACTGGATTATCGCTGCAAGCGCGCCGGACAGATCATCTCCAAGGGCCGGCTCATCGCGGCGCAGTTCGAGGGCTACTTCGCGGACGACCATTGGCTCGCCAATGCCCGCCATGCCAATCGCATGGCCAAGCTTCTGTCGGAGGGGCTGATGCGGCTACCGGGCGTGCGTCTTGCCTGGCCGACCGAGGCCAACGAGGTGTTTCCGATCATCCCGCAGACTCTGAACAAGGCGCTGAAGGCAGCCGGCGTCCTCTACAGTCCCTGGACCGAGCTGAGCCTGCCGGAAGCCGAGCGTGTCGGAGAGAACGAGATTCTGATCCGCCTCGTCGCCTCCTGGGCCACCAGGGAGGAGGATGTGCGCAAGCTTCTGGAGACCGCCTCTTCCGGGGTATCGCGGCAAGCCGCCGAGTGATTGCCCTAACCCTGCCGCAATCACAGGCGAATGGTCTCCTCAAGAGACCCTTGACCCATGGGGCAGCCCTCCGGCCCCAGCGGAATTTACCAAGGACCAGGACTGAAAATAAAAAAAGGCGCCCCGGCATGAACCGGGGCGCTGTTCGTTTGGGCCTTGATCGGACGATCAGGCAGCCTTCTGCGCCTCGATGGTCCGAGCGGCGTTCGTGGAAATCGGGATGAGCTTCGGCTTCTTGGCCTCAGGGGTCTCGCGCACGAGGTCCAGGTGGAGCAGGCCGTTCTCGAGGGCCGCGCCCACCACCTGCACGCCGTCGGCCAGCTGGAAACGCCGGTCGAAGCTGCGGGCGGCGATGCCCTGGTGGAGAATGTCGACTTTGCGCTCTTCCGAAGGGTTGCGCTCGCCGCGTACGGAAAGGGTGTTTTCCTTCACCTCGACCGTCAGGTCGCGATCGGTGAAGCCGGCGACCGCAATCGAGATGCGATATGCATTCTCGCCGGTGCGCTCGATGTTGTAGGGCGGGTAGCTCGGGGCCGCATCGACGCCGACCATCTGGTCGAGCATCGAGAAGAGACGGTCGAAGCCGACCGTGTTGCGGTACAGGGGAGCAAGATCAAACTGTCGCATGGCATATCCTCCGCTTGAAGCGACATGCAGTCAGGGAAGATCCACCTTCATAGGCTGGATCCGGGTTGTTGTGCCGCCGTCATGGCCGGCACGCCCTGGAGGTGGGAGCGGATAGGGTTGCTTTCAAGAGGGCCGTTCCCTAAGCCCGAGATGCCCTATAAAGAGGTCACGTTTTCGAGTTGGAACCCGCCGTGGACTTCATCACCACCCCTGACAATCCCGTGCCCGGCGAGCCGAAGCTGGTCAGCGTGACCACCCGCGACGGCATTGCGCTGCGGGCCGCGTATTGGATGCCCGACACCGAGGAGCCGCAGGGCACGGTCTGCATCATGCAGGGCAGGGCGGAGTTCATCGAGAAGTATTTCGAGGTGGTGGGCGAGCTTCTCGATCGCGGCTTTGCGGTCGTGGCCTTCGACTGGCGCGGCCAGGGTCTCTCGGGGCGGCAGGTGAGCAACCCTCGCAAGGGCCATGTCCGGCGCTTTTCCGACTTTCGCCACGACCTCGAGGCGATCCGCGACCAGATCCTGGTGCCGCACATGCCGGAGCCGCATTTCGGGCTGGCCCATTCCATGGGCGGTGCCATTGCCTTGAACGCCGCCTCCGAGACCTGGCTGCCCTTCCGCCGCCTCGTGACCACGACGCCGATGATCGCGCTGTGCATCGTCAAGCGCACACGCGCCTCGGCCTTCTTTGCGCGGCTTCTGCGGTTTCTCGGGATGGGCAAGATGTTCGTGCCCGGCGGCGGCGAAACCTCCATTGCCACCCTGCCGTTCAAGGGCAACCGCCTGACCAGCGACCCCGTTCGCTACGCCCGCAATGCCGAGGTTGCCCATGCCATCGGGGCCGGCGCGATCGGAGCGCCGACGGTGGCCTGGCTCGACGGCGCCTTCCGGTTCATGAGGCGCTTCGCCGATCCGCGCTATGCCATCAAGCTCCGCCTGCCCACCCTGATCGTGGCAGCCGGCGCGGATCCCGTCTGTGCGACCCCAGCGACGGAGCGCTTCGCCTCGCGGCTCAAGGCCGGCAGGGTCATCGTCATTCCGGGCGCCCGCCATGAGATCCTCATGGAGCGGGATGTGGTCCGGGAGCAGTTCTGGGCCGCCTTCGACGCCTTCATCCCTGGCACGCCGGACCCGGTCCCGTCGGCAAAGCGTGACTTGGCCGAGGTTGGATTAGCGGCTGAGCAGCTCGATGGCGGCGGTGTGGACCCGGCGGTCGCCCGCAGCGACGATGCGACCGCCGTCAGCGGCCGAGCCGCCATCCCAGGCGGTGACGATTCCGCCGGCGCCCTCGATGATCGGGATCAGGGCCGCGATGTCGTAAGGCTTTAGCCCCGACTCGACCACGAGGTCGATGTGTCCCGCCGCCAGCATGCAATAGGCATAGCAGTCGCAGCCGTAGCGGGCGAGGCGCGCCACGCTCTCCACCCGGTCATAGGCGCGCAACTCGTCCCCGGCGAACAGACGCGGGCTCGTGGTGGAGATCACCGCGTCTTTCAGCGAGGCGCAGCGGCGGGCTTTAAGCTTGCGCTCGCCGCCGGGGCCGCGATAGGTCGCGCTGCCGGTGTCGCCGAAGAAGCGCTCGCCGGTGAAGGGCTGGTGCATCATGCCGAAGACCGGCTGCTTCCTGTGGGTCAGGCCGATCAGCGTGCCCCAGGTCGGAAGACCGGCGATGAAGGCGCGGGTGCCGTCGATAGGGTCGAGAACCCAGACGTAATCCGCATCCGGCCGCTCGGCGCCGAACTCCTCGCCGATGATGCCGTGGGTGGGAAAGCTGCGCTTGATGAGGTGGCGCATGGTCGCCTCACCGGCCCGATCGGCCTCCGTGACCGGATCGAAGGCGCCGCCGCGGGACTTGTCCTCCGTGGCGATGGCGGTGCGGAAGAAGGGGAGGATCGCCTGGCCTGACTGGGTCGCGAGTTCGTTGACGAAATGCGTGAAGTCGATGAGCCCCATGACGTGCCAATCCCCTGAAAGAATAACGCGGGCGGCCTTGGCCCGCCTGCGGTGAGCTTTTATCAAGCGCCTGTCGCGCGGCAAGAGAGCAGCAGTGAATAAGGATCGAGATCGCATGGATTCTGCGCCCAAGCCTGGCACGACCCGCTCGGAAACGGCCTTGTTCCTGATCGCCGCGCTGGTGTCGATCTATGCGGTCAGCCAGTTCCTGCGCAACTCCATCGGGGTCATCGCCAACGACCTCGCCCGGGAGCTCGATCTTTCCGCCACCCAGACGGGGCTTCTCTCCAGCGCATTCTTCTTCTCCTTCGCGGCGGTCCAGATCCCGATCGGCATCCTGATCGACCGCTACGGCCCCAAGCGCACCATGCTGGCGACGGCCGTCCTGACTGTCCTCGGGACGATCCTCTTCGCCCTTGCCCCCTCGGCCCCCATGCTCATTGCCGCCCGGGTCCTGATGGGGCTCGGCTGCTCCACCTTCTTCATGGCGCCCCTCGTGATCTACGCGAGGCGCTTTCCCCCGGAGCGCTTTGCCGGGCTCACCAGCCTGCAGATGGGCCTGGCCAATGTCGGCACCCTGGCGGCCACGGCGCCTCTGGCCGCTTCGGCGGCGGCCTTCGGCTGGCGGTCCTCGTTCCTGGCCGTTGCCGTCCTGACGGTGGCCATCGCCTTGATGATCGTCTTCCTCGTGCCCAGGGATTCAAGGGCGGACGGGCCGAAGGAAACCTGGGTCGCCGCCTTTCGGGGCGTTGCCGCGGCCCTGAAGGTGCCTTCGTTCTGGCCCGTCTTCTTCATGCACTTGGCGACCTATGGGTGCTTCGTCTCCGTCATCGGGCTCTGGGCCGGGCCATGGCTGTCGGACGTGCATGGTGCGGATCTCGCAACGAGAGGAAATGTCCTGCTCCTGGGCGCATCGGCCCAGATCTGCGGCATGCTCCTATGGGGAGCGATGGACCGCTTCTGGGGAAGCTACAAGAAGCCGGTGCTCATCGGCGGCACGGCGACGGTCCTGCTCCTCGCCGTCCTGGTGTTCGTGCCCCTGCCTCAGCCCTGGGCCACGCTCTGGTTCGTGCCGTTCGGCCTCTTCGTCGCCTACACGCCCATTCTCACCAGCCACGGCAAGTCGCTGTTCCCCTCTGCCCTGACGGGGCGGGGCATCACGCTGATGAATATCGGCACCATGGGCGGCGCCTTCCTGTCCCAGAGCGTGACCGGCATGCTGATCGATCTGGTCGGGCGCTCGGAGCAGGGGTTCTACCGGCCTGAGGGCTATCGCCTCGTGTTCGGAGCGCTGGCGACGGCTCTTCTGCTCAGCCTGCTCTTCTATGTCAGAGCCATCGATCCGCATCCGAGCAGATATGCAACAAGGTCATGACTGAAAGCGAAATTTCCTGTTGCAAATTGTGCGCTGCGGCGCAATTATTGCAGTGCGGTATGGCGATGGCGTCGCCCTATCGTAGCCCTTCTTGGGCGTTTCCTCCCTAAACTTCGGGCCGCTGGCAACAGTGGCCTTTTTCTTTGCCCGATGCTGATCGCGGGTGTCGGGGCTCACTCGGCCGCGATGGGACGGGTCGTCAGTTCGCCTTCGATGTCCGCGATGACCTGAGCGAAGGCCTGAGTCAGGTCCTCGGCCAGCACCGGGAAGGCGGATTTCTTCCCCATGCCGCGTTCATCCATATAGAGCGCGCGGTTGATCTCGATCTGCAGGGCATGCCGCCCGAGGGCAGGCTCGCCGTAATGTTCGGTGATGAAGCCGCCCGCATAGGGCTTGTTGCGCACGACCGTATAGCCGCGTCCCCTGAGGGCCGCCTCCACGAGGTCGATCAGCAGGGTGGCGCAGCTGGTCCCGTAGCGGTCGCCCAGCACGATATCGGCCTTGACTCCCTCCTCCCGGCTGACGCTGGAGGAAGGCATGGAATGGCAGTCGATGAGGATGGCGTGGCCGAAGAGCTGGGACGTGCGGCGCACCAGATGCCGCAGGGTGCGGTGATAGGGCTTGTAGAGCCATTCGATCCGGTGAAGGGCCTCATCCACCGGCAGGCGCGAGCGGTAGATCTCCTGGCCGTCGGCCACGATGCGCGGGATCGTGCCAAGTCCTCCTGCCACCCGCATGGAGCGGGTATTGGCGAAGGACGGCAGACGTCCGTCGAACATGCGGGAGTCGAGTTCGTAGGGCTCCCGGTTCAGGTCGAGAAAAGCCCGCGGAAAATGCGCCGTCATCAGGGGAGCACCGAGCTCCATGACCGAGGCGAACAATTCGTCCACGAACGCATCCTCGGAGCGCCTCAGGGCAATGGCGTCGAGCCGGGATGCCGTCAGGAAGGAGGCCGGGTAGATCGCGCCCGCATGCGGGACGTTGAACACGAAGGGAACCGTCTGCATGGCAGGTTCGGTGACGGTAAAGGGAGGATCGAACTCATCGACAATGGCTGGCCGCATCAGGAAATGAACTTGACTATGGTGGAAAAGAAGCCGGACTTCAGGCTAGTGTAAGGCAGCGCCGTCGCCTGTCCATGACAATATCGTATCAGGACCACGTCCTTCTTTCACGGCTTGTTTACTCCCTGTCCGTCATGAAGGTCTGAACCCATTCGCCACGATTCGGGGCTGGCAACCGATGAAGATCCTTCTCGCCGAAGACGACAACGACATGCGCCGCTTCCTCGTGAAGGCGCTGGAGAACGCAGGCTACGACGTGGCCTCGTTCGATAACGGCCTTTCCGCCTACAACCGGCTGCGCGAGGAACCGTTCGAGCTGCTGCTGACGGACATCGTCATGCCCGAGATGGACGGCATCGAGCTGGCCCGCAAGGCCACCGAGCTTGATCCGGACATCAAGGTGATGTTCATCACGGGCTTCGCCGCCGTCGCGCTCAACCCGGATTCCCAGGCTCCCCGCGACGCGAAGGTCCTGTCGAAGCCGTTCCATCTGCGCGACCTGGTGACCGAGGTCGATAAAATGATGGCGGCCTAAAAAAGGCCCTGCCTAAGGCTTGCGCCCGCGCCCGCTTGTGGGTATATCGCCCCCACAGCCGAGACGGGACGTCAAACATCACCGTTTCCCGGGCGCGTAGCTCAGCGGGAGAGCACTACGTTGACATCGTAGGGGTCGCTGGTTCGATCCCAGCCGCGCCCACCATTTTTTCTTTTTTCCGGCCTTCCCGAAGGGCCGCAGGAGACCGGATATGAAGATCCGTAACTCGTTGAAGTCGATCCGCGGCCGTCACCGCGACAACCAGCTGGTTCGTCGCAAAGGCCGGGTCTACATCATCAACAAGACCCAGAAGCGCTACAAGGCTCGCCAGGGCTAAAGTAGCGGGTGCGGCGATGCCGCACACGATTTTCTGAATTGACCGCGCATGCCGGGACCCTAAAACTCCCGGCATGCGCTTTTTCGCGTCTGCCCTGATCCTATCGCTGAGCCTCTTCTCCCACCCCCTCGGTGCGCAGGAGCCTGCCCGTCCGAGGGATGCCCCGAAGGATCAGGCCCAGCCGGCCAAGCCCAATCCTCCACGTGCCTCCAGCCTCGACGAACTGTTCGAGCGTCTCGGCAAGGCCCAGAGCCAGAGAGAGGCCGAGGGCATCGCCTCCCTGATCGAGCGCCGCTTTTCCCGTTCCGGCTCCGACACCGCCGATCTGCTCCTGAGCCGGGCTGCCGAAGCGTTCGGGAAGAAGGATTTTCCGCTCTCCATCGAGCTGATCGACCGGGTCCTGGCGCTCCAGCCCAACTGGGCCGAGGCCTGGTACAAGCGCGCCACGGTGTTCTACCAGCTCGACGACCCGGTGGGGGCCATGGCCGATCTTCACCAGGCGCTGAAGATCGAACCCCGGCACTTCAATGCCTGGACGGGCCTGGGTCACATCCTGATGGCTTCCGACGACAAGGCGCGGGCGCTGGCGGCCTATCGCCGGGTGCTCCAGATCAATCCTCAGATGGACGAGGTCAAGACCATCATCGAACGGCTCAGGCCTGAGGTTGACGGGCAGGACCTCTGACCCAGCTTGCGGGGATGACCCTGCTCCTTACCCTGACGGCGCCCATTCTTCTCCTGACCCTTGGAGCCATCTTCACCTACCTCTATGCCTGGCGCATCGAGCGGCGGTTTCCGCCGACAGGCCGCTTCATCGAGGTTGACGGCTGCAGGATCCATTACCGGGAGAAGGGGCCCGAGGCGGCTCCGTCTCATGGCACCATCGTCCTCCTGCACGGCGCCTCCTCCAATCTCGCGGAATCCATGCTGGGGATGGGCGAGGCCCTGTCCGGACGATATCGGGTGATTGCCATCGACCGCCCAGGGCATGGCTGGACCAGCCGCCGGCAGGGCTTGGCCGAGGCCGAACCTGCCCGGCAGGCGTCGCTCATGGCGGACGCCTTGCGGCAGATGAACGTCCGCAAGGCCTTCGTGGTGGGACATTCCTGGTCGGGGGCCGTCGTTCCGCATTTCGCCCTCGACCATGCCGATGTCACCGGCGCCATCGTGGTGCTCTCCGGCATCACGTCGCCCTGGCCCGGCGGCACTATCGGCTGGTTCCGGCGCTACGTCGATTCATGGTTCGGCTGGCTGATGTTCCGAACGCTTGCGGTGCCGCTCCTGCTCGTGTTCCGGCCCTGGATGAAGCGGAAAACCTTCCGGCCCCAAACCCCTCCGCCCGGGATCGTGACGGAAGCTTTCATCCCGCTCGCCTTCCGGCCGAGAGCCTATGAGGCGAACATGCAGGATTTCGCCGTCATGTACGATGCTGTCCTGCGCCAGTGCGGACGCTACCGGGACATCCGCGTGCCGGCACTGGTGATTGCCGGCGACAGCGACGAGATCGTTTGGACCGATCTTCACAGCCGGGGCTTCGCCCGGGAGGTGCCCGGCGCGGAATTGATCCTGATGCCGGGCATCGGCCATATGCCGCAATATGCCCACAAGGAGAGGGTGCTTGCCGCGATCGAGACCCTAGCCGACCGGATTGCAATGGCCAGGGTTGAAGCCGATCAGGCCTGAGCCGCGTGGTCCTGGCTCACGAAGGCGATGCGCACCATGTTGGTGGCGCCCGGCGTGCCGAAGGGCATGCCGGCCACGATGATCACCCGGTCCCCCACATTCGAGAAGCCTTCGCGCACGGCGAACTTGCAGGCGCGGAACGCCATGTCGTCGATGTCGTTCGCGTCCTTCGTGCGGATCGAGTGCACGCCCCACACCAAGGCGAGGCGGCGGGCGGTGTCGATGCTCGGCGTGAGCGCGATAACGGTCGAGTTCGGCCGCTCGCGGGCGATGCGGAAGGCCGTCGAGCCCGAGAAGGTCCAGGCCGCCACCGTCTTGAGGTTGAGCGTGTCGGCGATCTGGTGGGAGGCCGCCGCAATGGCGTCCGAGCCTGTGGCCTCCGGCTCCGCGTTGAGGGTGCGCACGATCGACCAGTAGTTCTGGTCCAGCTCCACCTCTTCGGCGATCCGGTTCATGGTGGCCACCGCGTCGATCGGGTACTGGCCCGAGGCGCTCTCGGCGGAGAGCATCACCGCATCGGCTCCGTCATAGACGGCGGTCGCCACGTCGGAGACCTCGGCGCGGGTGGGCACCGGAGAGGTGATCATGGATTCCAGCATCTGGGTCGCCACTACAACGGGCTTGCCGAAACGGCGCGCCGTGCGGACGATGCGCTTCTGGATGCCGGGCACCTTTTCCAGCGGCATCTCCACGCCGAGATCGCCGCGGGCGACCATGACTGCGTCGGAGATCTCCATGATCTCGTCAAGGCGGGTGATGGCCTGAGGCTTCTCGAGCTTGGCCATGACGAGGGCCCGGCCGCGGGCGACCTTCTTCACTTCCGCCACATCCTCGGGGCGCTGAACGAAGGACAGGGCGATCCAGTCCACGCCGGCATCGAGCGCCGCCTCGAGATCGGAGCGGTCCTTCTCGGTCATCGCGGCGACCGGGATCGTGGTGTCGGGCAGGCTCACGCCCTTGCGGTTTGAGATCTTGCCGGCGACCTCCACGGAGGTGGTGGCCGAGCCCTGCTTCACGCTCTTCACGCGAAGCCGCAGCTTGCCGTCGTCGATCAGAACCGTGTGGCCGGGCTCGAGTGAGGAGAGAATCTCCGGGTGGGGCATGTGCACCCGGTTGGCCGTTCCAGGAGTCGTGTCGGCGTCAAGCGTGAAGGCCTGTCCCGGCACCAGCATGGCGCCGTCGCCTTCGAAGGCGCCAACGCGCAGCTTGGGTCCCTGCAGATCCGCCAGGATCGCGATGGGACGCCCGAACTTGGCCTCGACGGCGCGGATCATCGCAACCCGCTCCTTCAGCTTCTCGCGGGGCAGGTGGCTCATATTGAGGCGGAACACGTCGGCGCCCGCCTCGAACAGCTTGGCGATCATCTCCGGGTTCTCGGAGGCCGGCCCCAAGGTTGCTAGAATCTTCGTGCGGCGTGCGCGTCTCATTATGGCTGCCCCCCTGGGCGGTTTGTTTCGGTGAGCTGAATGGTCCAGCTCTTCTGTTCTCCGGTATCGACTTCGAAGAAGCCGCTGCGATCAAAGCCCCTGGCGAGGCAATCCTCCGTTCCGCGGATCGTGAACTCGCGCTCCCGCGTGCACATGAAGGAGCGGCCGCTCCACTCGCCGCCACGGTCGTAATCGATGGCGTAGATGTAGTAGAAGCGCCCGGCGAGCTGACCCTTCAGCAGGGTCTCGCAGCCACGGGCCGTGAGATTCCACCACCCTTCGGTGACCCAACCCTGAGCGTCCCGATAGCCAAGCGCGATGCCGACCCGGCTCGAAGTCATGTTGCACAGGCGCAGATCCGCCTTCGCGGGAGACGCGGCCAGCAGGCACCCGCTCATGACGAAGGTCGCAAGTGCAAGGCTTCGCCGCCAGCGAGGGGACGATGTGAAAAGAACGGCCTTCATGAACGCGGTATGATCGAATCGGAAGGAATGAAATCGCACGATGCTGTGAGAACTTTGGCGAATCGTTGTCGGCCAGAAGCGCCCCCGGAGCAAGACCTTCGAGCAGCGTAGCTTTACGAATTTTCGGCCCACATGGCCTCTTCGACACAGCCAACCGGCTTTCAAGCGGGTGTTGCTCTCCGTTCGGAGGGGCCGCTACCGCATTAGCCGGCCTGCGCTTCGGATCTCGGACGTGCGACCCAGATGCCGAAGAGAATCAGCGCGCCACCCAGGCTCTGCACCAGCGTCAATTCCTCGCCCAGCACAGCCCAGCCGAACACGGCCGCCGCAATGGCTTCCAGGAAGATCACCAGGGACGAGAAGGTTGCCGGCAGCCGCCCGAGCGCGATGGCGAGCAGGCCTTGGCCGCCCGCATGGCTGACATAGGACATGGCCAGCAAGGCCGCGATGCCTTGCCCCGTCTGCGGGATCACCCGCGTTTCGAACAGGACGGCGATGACGAGAAGGATGGCCGAGGTGATGAGCCCCGCCTCGAAGGTCACCCGCGCCGCGCCCGCTGTCTGGCGCGCCCGGCTGGCGGCCAGGAAATACATGCCGAAGAAGAAGGCCGTGGCGACCCCGTAGAGGTCCCCTTCGATCCGGGCCGGATCGGCCTGGAGGCTCTGGCCGATCAGGGCGGCTCCGCCGAGAAGGCAAAGGCCGAGGCCGAGAAACGTCCCCTGCGACACCCGCTGCCGGAGCACGAGCCAGACTGTCAGCACGACGAAGAGCGGCGCCATGGTGGCGAAGAACGTGGCGTTCGCCACCGTGGTCTTGAGAATCGCCAGGTGCCAGAAGAAGAGGTCTCCCGCGAAGACGATGCCGCCCAGGATGCTCGCCCTGGAAAAGCGAACCCTCGGCGCGTCGGCCGGGGCGCGCTTCTCCTCGATGCGCATCCAGGCATAGAGCAGGGGCAGGCAGAGGGAGACGCGCCAGAAGGCGCTGGCGAAGGGCCCCACATCCGCCGGAACTCCGCCCATGTCGGCGGAGGCGAAGCGGACGAAGATCGGGGATATGCCCATGGCCACGGCACCCAGGCAGAGGGCGGCAAAAGCGGTGGCGAAGCCCGGCTCGAGGCGGGCCGTGGTGGATGTCGGGGACATGTGGAACGTGAAAGTTTGTTGCGCGGAAGGTCGCGTTGTCAGGGTTGGAGGGGCAGGGTAAGGCTTTTCGTCCGCCGTTCAATCCATCGTTTTGAAATCCGACATCCGCCATGCCTGCCTCCTCTGCCGCGCTCAGGGTCGACGAGCCTTACCCGCAGCCTCATCCGGTCGAGACCATCCCCGGCTCCCTCGAATCGGGGATCCTGATCCTGTGCGATCATGCCTCCAATGCGGTGCCGCCGGATCTCGGGGACCTCGGCCTGCCGGAGACCGAATTCCAGCGCCACATCGCCTACGACATCGGCGCCGCGGCAGTGACTCGGTCGCTTGCCCGACGTCTCGGGGCTCCGGCGATCCTCACCCGGTTCTCGCGCCTGATCATCGACCCCAACCGGGGGAGGGACGATCCGACCCTGGTGATGCGCCTGTCCGACGGTGCGGTGGTGCCGGGCAATGCCCGGGTGGACGAGGCCGAGGTTCAACGGCGCATCGCCCGGTTCTACGACCCCTACGACCATGCCATTGCGGAAGCGATCCACAGGGCCATGGCGGCGGGCCATCCGCCGGTGATCGTGACGGTTCACAGCTTCACCCCGGTCTGGCGCGGCTGGCCCCGGCCCTGGCATGTGGGCATTCTCTGGGATGCGGACGACCGCTTCGCCAGGCCTCTCCTGGAGGGGCTGCAGGCGGAGGACGGACTCGTCGTCGGCGACAACGAGCCCTATGATGGGGCGCTGGCGGGCGACACGATCGACCGCCATGCGACGGTCCGGGGGCTTGCCAATGCGCTCATCGAGATCCGGCAGGACCTGATCGCCACCGACGAGGGCGCCGAGGAATGGGCGGAGCGCTTTGCCCGGCTGCTCGAGCCCCTTGCCGGCCAGCCGGAGCTTCGGGCGCCTCGGATCTTCGGCACCCGCACCCGGAACCGCCTGCGCCAGCACGGAGGATCAAGCTCATGAAGGACATCGACGACAGGACCCGTACGGAACTGGAGGCCGCCGCCTTCCGCAGGCTCGTCGAGCATCTGCGCGAGCGCACGGACGTTCAGAACATCGATCTCATGAATCTGGCAGGCTTTTGCCGGAACTGCCTGTCCAACTGGTTGAAGGATGCAGCCGACGAGCAGGGCGTGGCCCTCTCCAAGGAGGACAGCCGGACCCATGTCTACGGCATGCCCTACGAGGAGTGGAAGCAGCGCCACCAGGGCGAGGCGAGCGCATCCCAGCTCGCGAATTTTGAGAAATCGAAGCCGGGGCATTAAAACGGCTTCAACCAAATGACCATAACACTGGCACCAACGCCATCAATCAGGGGCTTCATTCATGGATGACGCAGCTTTCAATACCGAATCCGTCGCCGCCGACCAGCTGAAGGCCTTCATCGAGCGCATCGAGCGCCTCGAGGAGGAAAAGGCCGGAATCGCGGGCGACATCAAGGACGTCTACGCCGAGGCCAAGGGCAACGGCTTCGACACCAAGGTCCTGCGCAAGATCATTTCCCTGCGCAAGCGCGACTACGCCGAGCGCCAGGAGGAGGAGGCGATCCTCGAGCTCTACATGCAGGCGCTCGGAATGGCATAGGCTGAAACCGGTCGTTTCCGATATTTGAAGGGCCCTGCAGTGCGATCTGCGGGGCCTTGGTCATTTCTGGCAGGACCACTCCTGGCTAATCACCATCGACCTCATCCTGAGGAGCAGCGCAGCTGCGTCACGAAGGAGGCTCCAGAGAGCACTGGAGACGCCCTCGTGCCCGGACAAAGTCCGGGACCTCGAGACGCTCCGCTCCTCAGGATGAGGGCTTATGGTTGTGCCCAATTCGCGAACGATGCTTAAGAAGCGTCCACCAGCATCATGCCTTGCAGAACATCGACCGCTGCGGGCGGCAGCGGTGTCGAGCAGCGCGTCTCCTTGTCCACCATCACGATGGTGGCCTCCGTCGTCGCTACGAGATGCCCCTTGCTGAAGATGCCCTGCGCAAGGGTGAACGAGCTGCGCCCGACTTTGAGCACGCCCGTGCCGATGTCAACGCTGCCCGGCCAGAAGAGCTCCGCCCGGAAGTCGATCTGCAGCCGGGCGATGACGAAGCTCCGGCCCTCCGAGGCGAGCGGCCTTGCCGGATCGTACATGAAGGCGACCCGGCCGACTTCCGAGAAGGTGGCGAAGACCGCATTGTTCACATGCCCCTGCCGGTCGAGATCCGCATAGCGGATGTCGGCGGAGGTGCGGCTCGGGTAAGCCTCCGGAGGGCGCAGGGCGTTCGGGTCTTTCATCATCCCATCCTTGTCATGGAGCCATAGAATACGAATCGCCCTGTAGCTCAAGAGAGGGGGCGGGGAAGACCTTTTCGGCCCGGACGATCAGCCATGCAGCCGACGCCCTCGCTCCCGACGTTCCGGTTCTCTATAGATTCCGGGAGATTCGATTGCGGGAGACAAGCATGAAGCGCGCGGCACACGACGTAACGGAACCTCAGGACGCGGAAGCGCGCCGGAGAATTCCGCCGGTCATCTGCTATCCCGTCGACACCCTGCCGCGGCCCGACCTTGCCGCCTATCAGGCCGCCCGCGACGGCTGGGAAAAGGTGGATGAGGTCGTGGTGCCGCCTCGCGAAGCGCGCGGCTTCCATGTGCCGGCGGGCTCGTTCTTTCGCATCGTCAGCATCGAGGGGCCGCAGGTGGGCGACCTCAATCTCTGGTCGGCGGAGGACATCAACGAGCGCTTCTTCTCGGGCAAGACCCGGGCGCTGCACGGCACGCATCTCTCGACCGGCGATCAGTTGTGGTCCTGCCTGCCCTACTTGAGGCCCATGGCGACGATCACCCACGACACCCTCGACTGGTACGGGTTCGACGCATTCGGCGGCTCCGTTCACGACGTGATCGGCACGCGCTGCGATCCCTACACCCACAAGCTCCTCTCGGGCCACGAGTACCATCATTGCTGCCACTCGAACCTGACCCGCGCCCTGGCCGAACGGTTGGGACGACCGAAGGAGGATGTGGAGCCTGCCGTGCACGACGTGCTCAACGTCTTCATGTGCACCGGCTTCACCCGCGACACGGGGCAGTATTTCATGAAGGCGAGCCCTGTGCGTCCGGGCGATTACCTCGAATTCTTCGCCGAGATCGATTTGCTGGGCGCGCTCTCCGCCTGTCCGGGGGGCGATTGCAGCGCGGAGCATTCCAGCGACGCGGCTGCCTGTCATCCGCTGCTGGTGGAGGTCTACAGGCCCAAGGCACCGCCTGCCGGTTGGACCTCGCCGCCTCGCAACGGCTACAGCCGCAGGCACGAGGATTGAAACGAAAAGGGCCCCGACGGGGCCCTTTCCTATTGCACGATCTTCAATGGCTTGACGGCCGGTCCGGTGAACCGGTTCGTTGCCAGATCAGCCACAGGCTGCTTCGAGAAACCCATGTGCAGGCTCGGCTCGGCTGCCATCAGGGCACTGAGAGCCGTGGCAGGCGGCTGCTTCGCTGCGGCAGCCGGGGCCTTGGGTGAAGCGGGCTGGGGCTTCGTCGGCCTGGGGTCCTTAGGCGTGGAGCCCGTCGTCGTCACCGGCATGTCCACCGGAGCCGCGGCGGCGACCTGGATGGGGCGCAGGTCCGGGCGGGGTGGCGGCAGAGGAGCCGGGGAGATGCTTGCGACGCTGGTCGTGCCGCGCAGCTCAGTGAGAGCGGGGATCGGGTTCGTTGCCGCAAGAGAGCCCGGGCGCGCCGGAGGCAGCGGCGCATAGGCCAGGGCGACGGTGCCCGCGAGAGCCTCGATGCCGGTGTCATCCGTGTCGGGCCTCCGCGGCGGCATTGGCGCAAAAGCCATGCCCTTGGCAATGGACATCTCCGAGACGCCAGGACCCTGCTGCCAGGTCAGAGCCGGGCCGGAGGCCGTCTGGACCGTGCTCGGCGCCCCGTTGATGCGGGTCGGCGGTGCCGGGGGCGGCGCAGGCGGCGTCAGGTCCTCACGCAGAGCAGGCGCCATGGAGGCCACGACCGCGGGCGCAGGCGGTTCGGGCCGCGGCTGGATCGCCACCGGCGCGCGGCGTGCCGCCTGTGGCGGGCTCCCGTAGGATTGCAGGGCCGCATAGACCGACGAGCTGGAATCGCTCGCATAATTGTCCTGCGGCGATGGCTGCTGGCGGGAGGCGATGTACGCCCGGCCCGGCCGGGACGCGACACGGATCTCCTCCGCATCCTCGTCCTCGTCGTCGCCGCCACCGAACAGGGTGGCCCAGAAGCTCTTGCGGCGCGGCTGATTGGCCACGGCCTCTTCCGCGTCGGCATAGGCCGTGTAGCCGGCCACCGTGCCGCCCTTGGCCAGCACTTCGGCGCGGGCTTCCTCATAGCCGGGCAGAGGCCTGCCGTCGGCGGGAATATGCACGGTCCTCCCGTCCGGGAAGATGCTGGCGAGCTGCGACCGGGTCATGCGCGGCCAGGCGCGCACGCTGCCCACATCGAGATGGATGAAGGGCGTATAGGCGTTGGGATAATAGCCGACGCCGCCGTTCTGGAGCCGCATGCCGATGGCGCGCAGGCGTGCGGTGGACACGTCGGGCAGGTAGAAGTCCAGAGCCTTGCCCTGCATGTGCTGGCTGTTCTTGGCCACCGCGCTGGAGCGCCGCCGGAGCATCGAGTTGGTATGCGGAGAGCGGTAGGCCGAGTTCACGTGAACGGGCGCATCCGATCCGGCCTCGCGATAGACCTCCCACACCGTGTCGAACAGGCGCGGATCCATGCGGGTCGACTCGGCGCGCCGCCAGTCGCGCAGGAACCAGTTGAGCTGCTGCAGGGCGCCCGAGTCGTACTGACCGTTTCGCCGGAAGGTGACGGTGAGGCTTTCCTTGGTGTTGTTATGGTAGAAGGTCAGTGTGCGGGTATCGCCGTTCGCCACGGCATCCTGCGTGCCGCGCGCTCCGCCTACCATGACGGCCAGAAAGGCCGCAAGACCAATGCCGACGCGATGCGCCAGAGCATCGGACCCAAAAGTGGACGCCACTTTTGGGATCAATCCGATGCTCCGCTCTTTGAAGAGCGCATCGCTGGGCGCGACCCGAAGGGCCGCGTCAGCGAATAACCGGGACCACTTTTTCGCGCGAGACGCGAGGCGGTCCTTACACAATACTCTCACTGTGATACTCGTCTTTACCGGGCGGCATCCGTGGATGCAGCGATCCTTATAGTGAAAGGATCTTTGCCGAAGACGGTTACGTTCCCGTTAAGTGAGCGGGGGAAAGAGGCCGAAAAACAGCCGGGACGAGGGGATTATTCGGACAGGTTGAGGGCAGCCCGGACCTTGCGGTCGAGGCCATAAATATCATCGAAGCGCTTCAACTCGCCCCTCTCGTCGACCGTGAGGGTGAAGTAGGTCAGATGCACGGGCAGGGGGTTGGTGAGGTGCACATAGCGCTCGCCCTTGCCGATGAGCCCACGCAGCTTCTGCTCCGTCCACTTGCCGTCCTGGCCCATGATCTCTTCCGCAAGCTCGAAGGGCTTGTCGACGCGCACGCAGCCATGGCTGAAGGCGCGCTTGCTGGCGGAGAAGAGGTTGCGGTTCGGCGTGTCGTGCAGATAGACCGCATGCTGGTTCGGGAACATGAACTTCACGTAGCCCAGCGCATTGCGCTCGCCCGGTGGCTGCTGCACCGAGATCTGGTTGCCGCGGCGGATGACCTTGTAGCCCTTGCGCGCCGCGTAGGTCGGGTCGCTAGCAAGAGCCGGCAGGATCTCCTTCTTCATGATGGACGGCGGGATGGTCCAGGAGGGATTGACCACCAGGTACTTCATCGATTCGGAGAAGATCGGCGTCTGCGACTGCTCCTTACCGACGATCACGCGGGTCTCGTGAACCACGTTGCGGCCTTCCGTCAGGCGCAGACGGTATTCGGGCACGTTCACGGCGATGTGCCGGTCGCCCAGCTCCGCCGGGAGCCAGCGCCAGCGCTCCATGTTGGCGATGATCTCGGATTCGCGCTGGGCAACGGACGGGCCGGAGAGTGCCGCTACCGTCTGGGCGTTCAGCACGCCCGTATCCGGCAGACCCCGTTCCTTCTGGAAGGCCGCCACTGCGGAGGCGACGCGCTCGTCGTAGACGGTCTGGTTGTCGGAATCCTTGGCGAGATTGAACCGTGCGCGGATCAGGGGCACGCGCGGATCCGTCATGCCCACACGCAGAATGGGTCCTTTAGGCAGGCGCACGCTGGGCTGGGAGGGGTGGTTCTCACGCAGCTGCGCCAGCCGCTCCCTCAGGGCCTTGTAGCCGGCGTGCGGCGGATTGTAGGCCGCCAGCGCGGCGCCGGCATTCTTCGACGCGGCAACCTTGCTCAGCACATCGTCGATATCCGGGATTGCGAGCTTCGGCGTCACGAGGGGTGAGAGGCGCGCAAGATCGATGCGGGCGCCTCTGGCATCGCGGGCATAGCGGATCACCGAGAGGGAGAGCTTCACATCGGCCCTGGCCCATTGCGCGAGGGGCGCATCCTTGCGCAGGCCCGCATCGCGAAGCACATAGTCGGCAGGATCGAGACCGTCCTCGTCCGCGGCCTTCAGGCGCTCCATGGCGGCCTGAGCCGCCGGCGTCCAGGCCCCGTCCTTCGCCCAGACCAGCGGACGCTCGGCCTGCGCGTAATAGGCAGCAAGAGCTTCACGATCCTTGGCGCTCACGCGCAATTCGCGCATCGTCGCGTCGTCTGCGAACAGGCTTTCCACGGCCATGCGGCCGATGTCGGCCTGCATGAGAGCCGTGACGGGAGCCGCATCGGGCAGGGGAATCTCGATGGCGGGAGCAGGCTTCATCCCGGCGGCTTCGATCGAGACGGGAGCCGGTTCGACGAGCGGGATCGCCTGCGAGGCAACGTCCTTTGGTGCAGGAGCATCCTGGATCGCCACATCGTGGAAGGATGGCTGGGCCGGGCTCTCAACAACGATCGGCTCAGCGCCATTGGCCCGGGGGCTGACGGTGAGGTCGTCCGCCGAAGCGGAGAGGGGCAGGAGAGAAACCGATCCGATGAGACCGAGCCAAACGGCTGTCTTGCGCAACCCACGCATGACCATGCTCCTCGTCGCAATGAAGGTGGAGGACCTAGCAATCCTCCATCAAATGAATTTCGTCAGTGTGCGGGCACACGTCTGTTACGCTTAACGCGCAAAACCTCGTGCGGCTTCATCGTCTAGGCCAAGTTCTTTCAATTTTCTGTAAAGAGTTGACGGGCCGGATTCCGAGCGGGCGCCGGATGACTGACATATGTCCTTGATAATAAAGGCTTGAAAAGGGAATCGCCTGCTCGTCCAGATCGGCCGGCGCCCGAATTTCGCCGGATGGGTTAATCAACGGTAAAGGGTGCGGATCGGGTCTTGCGTCGCTTTTGTCTCGGGCAGCGGCCTCTCTCGAGTCCAACGCCCGAGCGGCCGGATGTGGATGCGTCTTTGCTGAAGATGAGGCGCGACCTGCGGGAATTGCGCCGGGCGGGAAGGATCACACAGGTCTCGAGGGGGCCTGTTCCCGCGCTTCGGGACGGACCGGCACGGGTTGATCCCGATGGGCCGGCGGCCAATATGTGTGCAGTATCTCCGACCCTCGATTTCCGAACAGGCCTTCGCCCGTGACCTCTCAGAACGCTTCCTGCCTGCATCATCCCTTGTCCTCCGGCGCTGCTCAAACCGAACTCGGCATGCTGCCCGAATGGAACCTGTCCCATCTCTATCCCGGCATGGACAGCGAGGAGTTCAAGCGCGATCTCGCCAGGGCCGAAGCCGAGTGCAAGGCCTTCGCCGCTTCCCATCGCGGCAAGCTCGATGACATGGCAAGGGGCGAGAGAGCGTCGGAGGCCTTGAGCGGGGTCGTCAAGCGCTACGAGACCCTGGAGGATCTCCTCGGGCGCCTCATGTCCTATGCGGGCCTGGTCTATTCGGGTGATACAACCGATCCGGGTCGGGCCAAGTTCTACGGCGACACGCAGGAGCGCCTCACCGCCGCCTCGACCGAGCTGCTCTTCTTCGGCCTCGAGCTTAACCGTATCGAGGACGAGGTTCTCGATCGCGCCATGAGCGAGGCGCCGCTCGCCCATTATCGGCCCTGGATCGAGGACCTGCGCAAGGACAAGCCGTTCCAGCTCGACGACCGGATCGAGCAGCTCTTCCACGAGAAGTCCATCACCGGCCGCTCCGCCTGGAACCGTCTGTTCGACGAGACCATCGCCTCGCTGCGCTTCACCGTGCGCGGCGAGGAGCTGCCCATCGAGCCCACGCTCAACAAGCTCCAGGACCCGGACGAGAGCGTGCGCCGGGATGCCTCGGACGCCCTGGCCAAGACCTTCAAGGCCAATCTTCGCACCTTCACCCTCATCACCAACACGCTCGCCAAGGACAAGGAAATCTCGGACCGCTGGCGCGGCTTCGAGGACGTGGCCGATTCCCGCCATCTGGCGAACCGGGTCGAGCGCGAGGTGGTGGAGGCCATGGTGTCGGCCGTGCGCGAGGCCTATCCGCGCCTGTCGCACCGGTATTATGCCCTGAAGGCCAGGTGGTTCGGCAAGGACAAGCTCGACCATTGGGACCGAAACGCACCCCTGCCGAAGGTCGAGCAGCGCACCATTCCCTGGAACGAGGCGAGGGACACGGTGCTCTCCGCCTATTCCGCCTTCTCGCCGCGCATGGCCGACATCGCCCGCCGCTTCTTCGACGAGAACTGGATCGACGCCCCCACGCGTCCCGGCAAGGCGCCCGGCGCCTTCGCCCATCCGACCGTGCCTTCCGCCCACCCCTATGTGCTCCTGAACTACCAGGGCAAGCCGCGGGACGTGATGACGCTCGCCCATGAGCTGGGCCACGGCGTGCATCAGGTCATGGCCGGCCCCAACGGCGCGCTCATGGCCCCCACGCCCCTGACGCTCGCCGAGACCGCGTCCGTCTTCGGCGAGATGCTCACCTTCCGCCGCCTCCTTGACCAGACCACCGACCCGGTGCAGCGCAAGGCGATGCTGGCGGCCAAGGTCGAGGACATGATCAACACGGTGGTGCGCCAGATCGCCTTCTACGCCTTCGAGCGCAAGGTTCATCTCGAGCGCCGCAACGGCGAGCTGACGGCCGACAAGCTCTGCGAGCTCTGGATGTCGGTGCAGGACGAGTCCTTGGGCCCGGCAATCTGCCTCGGTCCCGGTTACGAGAGCTTCTGGACCTACATCCCCCACTTCATCCACTCGCCGTTCTACGTCTACGCCTATGCCTTCGGCGATTGCCTGGTGAACTCGCTCTACGGGGTCTACGAGCGCTCCAACGAGGGTTTTGTCGACCGCTATTTCGCCCTGCTCTCGGCGGGCGGCACCAAGCACTACTCGGAGCTTCTCGCGCCCTTCGGCCTCGATGCGAGCGATCCTGCCTTCTGGCAGATCGGCCTGTCGATGATCGAGCGGCTGATCGGCGAGCTTGAGGCCATGGAGGATGCCGCCGCATAGCGGCTCCAACGGCTCGTCACCGGCGGAAATCAAACAGAGACCCTGCCCCCCGTCTTGGCCGGGCGACGTTGTGCTGGCACTATGTGGCCGGATCTTCTCGCCTGAACGCCACCGGCTTCCGCTTTTTTCGTCGGAAAGCCTGTTCGGGAGCCGGCCATGCCGGTCGACACGCATTACGCCAGGAGCGGCGATCTTCGGGTCGCCTATCAGGTCATCGGCCAGGGGCCGCTCGACCTGGTCTTCGTGCCGGGCTTCATCTCGAACCTCGACCTCTACTGGGACGAGCCGAACATGGCGCGCTTCCTGTCCCGGCTCAGCGCGTTCAGCCGCCTGATCCTGTTCGACAAGCGGGGAACCGGTCTCTCGGACCGCCTCGGAAACCTGCCATCCCTGGAAGAGCGCATGGACGATGTGCGCGCCGTCATGGATGCGGTGGACAGCAGGAAGGCAGCGCTCTTCGGCATCTCCGAGGGGGGCGCCATGAGCATGCTCTTCGCCGCGACCTATCCGGAGCGCACCCAGGCGCTGATTCTCTATGGCACCTATGCCGACTTCCACACCTGGGTTCTGCCGCACGACCGTTTCGAGACGTTTCTGGAGCGGATCGACCGGTTCTGGGGGCAGGGCGAGAGCCTTGCCGCTTTCGCGCCCACGAAGGTTGCGGACGAACGCTTCCGGCAATGGTGGGCGCGCTTCGAGCGGCTGGGCGCCAGCCCGTCATCCGTCATCGCGCTCATGCGCATGAACAGCCAGATCGACGTGCGCCACATTCTCCCGACGATCCGCGTTCCGACCCTCGTCCTGCACCGGGCAGGCGATACGCGGGTGAATGTGGAGGGCGGCCGCTATCTCGCGGCCAATATCCCCGGTGCGAGATATGTCGAATTTCCCGGCATCGACCATCTCCTGTGGGCCGACGATGCGAGTCCGGTGGCCGATGAGATCGAGGAATTCCTCACAGGCACGCATGGCGAGAGCGAACCCGACCGGGTTCTGGCCACGGTTCTGTTCACAGATATCGTCGATTCGACCGGCAAGGCGGAGAAGATGGGCGATCGCAGCTGGCGCGCGCTCCTCGATCAGCATGACCGGATCGTCCGCGCCGAGATCGGCCGTTTCAAGGGGCAGGAGATCAAGACGCTCGGCGATGGTTTCCTGGCCACCTTCGACGGGCCTGCCCGAGCCGTCCGGTGTGCGGGAACCATCATCGAGAGCCTGCGCGTCCTGGGGCTGCAGGTCCGCTGTGGCATCCATACGGGCGAGATCGAGATGAAAGGCGGCGACATCGGCGGCATCGCGGTTCATATCGCGTCCCGCATCGCCGCCCTGGCCGATGGCCACGAAGTCCTGGTGTCGCGGACCGTGCGCGACCTCGTCGCGGGCTCCAACCTGCACCTGGAGGATCGGGGCGCCTTCGCCCTCAAGGGGTTGAGCGAACCCATGCCGCTTTTCGCAGCCGCCGGCGACCGCAGGGCCTGAAGCCGCAGCGGCCTAGCGTTCCTGGCGGCGCGACATATCTTAAGAACTCCAGTTCAGAGCAAGAGATCTCACGATATGGCCGATTCCGACCGCGAAGCGAACCGCTTCTCCGCGCGCGCAGCCCGCTATGCGCGGGTAGGCGCCAACATGGGCGGGGTGGCAGCCCGCATGGCCGGATCGCGCCTGTTCGGAGGAGACGATCGCGATGCGTCCAACGCTGCGGTGCTGGCTCAGGCGCTCGGCGGCCTGAAAGGCCCGATCATGAAGGTGGCGCAGCTGCTGGCCACCATCCCGGATCTTGTCCCCCCGGAATATGCCGCCGAGCTGCAGAAGCTGCAGAGCGAAGCGCCGCCCATGGGAGCAGCCTTCGTGAAGCGGCGCATGCAGGCGGAGCTGGGTCCGCAATGGCAGAGCCGGTTCGGCTCCTTCGAGCTCACCCCCTCGGCTGCAGCCTCCCTCGGCCAGGTTCACCGGGCCACCACGAAGGAGGGTGAGAAGCTTGCCTGCAAGCTCCAGTATCCAGACATGCAATCCGCCGTGGAAGCGGATCTGAGCCAACTCGAATGGGTCTTCGCCGTCCACCGCCGCATGGACCCGGCCATCGATACGCGGGAGATCGCCAAAGAGATCGGCGAGCGGGTGCGCGAGGAACTCGATTACGAGCGCGAGGCCAAGCACGCCGCCCTCTACGCCGAGACCCTCTTCGACGTGGAGGAGGTCCGGGTGCCGCGGGTTCATCCGGAGCTGTCCACCAAACGGCTTCTCTCGCTCGAATGGCTGGAAGGCGAGAAGATCCTCGCCTTCACCGAGGCCCCGGTCGAGATCCGCAACCGGCTGGCGGTGGCCATGTTCAAGGCCTGGTGGCACCCCTTCAGCCATGCGGCCGTGATCCACGGCGATCCGCATCTCGGCAACTACACGGTCTTCTCCGAGGACGGGGAGGCGAGGGGCATCAACCTCCTCGATTACGGCTGCGTCCGCATCTTCCACCCGCGCTTCGTCGGAGGCGTGGTCGATCTCTACCGGGGCCTGCAGACCGACGACCGCGCCCGCATCGTCCACGCCTACGAGACGTGGGGATTCAAGAGCCTGTCGAACGAGCTGATCGACATCCTCAACATCTGGGCCCGCTTCATCTACGCCCCGCTCCTCGACGACCGTGTCCGCACCGTGGCCGATGGGGTCAAGCCCGGCGAATACGGCCGCCGGCAGGCCTTCGAGGTGCACAAGGCGCTCAAGGAGAAGGGCCCCGTCACGGTGCCGCGCGAATTCGTCTTCATGGACCGGGCTGCCGTGGGCCTGGGGGCGGTCTTCCTGCACCTGAAGGCCGAGCTGAACTATCACCACCTGTTCGAGAACGAGATCGATCGCTTTTCCCTGGAAAGCCTGGAGCACAGGCAAGGGGAAGTCCTGGCGGCTTCCGGTTTACCAAATCCTGTGTAATGAGGTTGCATCTTTTGCCGTTCGGCTTTAGGGCATGACGGTAAGTTAGGGGCAGCCGATGAAGATCGCTTTCGTTCACCAGAACTTTCCGGGACAGTTCCTGCGCCTGGCCGGGTCCTTCGCCGCCGAGGGGCATGAGGTCGTGGGCTTGGGAATGGTCAAGCAATGCTCCATCCCGGGCGTGAAATACTTCTCCTACGATGCCGTGCCGGGCCCGGAGGACGCGCCCTTTCAGAACCGCTACTCACCGGTCATTCCGCGCCTGCGCCGTGCCTACGGCGTCGCCCACAGGGCCAAGGCGCTTGCCGAGCAGGGGTTCGAGCCGGATGTGGTGGTGGTCAATACGGGCTGGGGCGAAAACCTGTTCCTCAAGGACATCTGGCCGAAGGCCAAACACGTCGCCTATTTCGAATATTACTACCATGCCAAGGGGCAGGATCTCGACTTCGATCCCGAGTTCCCGGTCACCAACGAGGAGGTGATCTGGCGCCTGCGCCTCAAGAACTCCATGCAGCTCGGCGCCCTGGATGCGGCCGATCTCGCGGTGGCGCCGACCCGCTACCAGCGCGACACCTTCCCGGCCTATCTGCGCGACCGGCTCGCCATTATTCATGACGGCATCGACACCAAGCGGCTCGTCCCCGACCGGAACGTCCGCATCAGGCTCGGACAGGACGGCCCCCCGCTCACCCGCAACAAGCCCGTGGTCACCTATGTCACCCGCAATATCGAGCCGATGCGGGGCGCCCATATCGTCTTCAAGAGCCTGCCCTACCTGCTCGACATCGACCCGGAACTCCGGGTCGTGATCATCGGCGGCAAGGGCACCAGCTATTCCGGCTCCGCTCCGGGCGGGCAGTCCTGGTTCGACGTGTTCAAGGCCAGGATCGAGCGGCCGGTGGACTGGTCCCGGGTCCATTTCGTCGGAAACCTGCCCTACGACCAGTTCGTGAAGGTGCTGCAGGTCTCCTCGACCCATGTCTACATGACCTACCCCTTCGTCCTGTCCTGGTCCTCCATCGAATCCATGGCGCTCGAATGCCGGATCGTGGCCTCCGACACGGAGCCGGTGCGGGAGATCGTCCAGGATGGGGTGAACGGCCGTCTCTTCCCCTTCTTCGACGAGAAGGCCCTGGCCGAGCGGGTGCACGAAACCCTGGCCGAGAAGGAGAAGTCCGCCGCCATGGCCGCGGAGGCCCGCCGAATCGCCGTTGCGAAATACGATTACGAAACGGTGTGCCTGCCCCAGTGGCGCGATTTCCTGGGGATCCAATAATTCCACGAAACATTGATAAAGTTTTCGCCGGGAGCCATTCGAAAGATTGCGGCTCCTCACCGCATGCGTTAAACGCAGCAATTAACACGTGACGCTCAAACAGGGCTTTGAATCATGGCCGATACAAAACATGCGCCGCATGGGGGCTATAGTCCGGATATGGACGGCCGCGCTCATGAGGCGACCTACAACGGATTCATTCAGTTTGCCGAAATTGCAACCGCCGTCGTCATCTGCCACGTTCTGGCGCTGGCCGTCGGCGGTATCAAGCACGCCTGGCTGACGGCCATTTTCGGCGTCGTCCTCTCTCTGGCCGCCGGCGGACTTGGGGCTATGGCTCCCTCCATCGGGGTGCGGGCTCCCGCAGCGGTCGGCGTTCTTCTCCTCCTGGCGCTCGTCTTCTACTGAGCAGCGGGAGTTTCATCTGATACGAGACAAGAGCTTGATCTCAAGCCGTTGACCAGATCGCAGGGGGCTAAAATGCGGATCGCCGTTCTCTCCGAAACCGATGGAGCGGAGACCCGTGTTTCCGCCACCCCCGATACGGTCAAGAAATACAAAGCCCTCGGGGCGGACGTGGTCGTCCAGGCAGGCGCTGGCGCCAGTGCCGGCATCCCAGATGCCGATTTCGAGGCCGCGGGCGCGTCGGTTGCGGCAAGCGCCGCCGACGCCCTCAAGGATGCCGACGTCATCCTGAAGGTCCGACGCCCGGCCGAAGGCGAATTGTCCGGCGCCAAGGCCGGCGCGATCGTTATCGCCATCATGGATCCCTATGGCCAGGACGCTGCCCTCAAAGCTCTGGCCGATGCCAAGGTCGCGGCCTTCTCCATGGAGCTGATGCCCCGCATCACCCGTGCGCAGGTGATGGACGTCCTCTCCTCCCAGGCCAACCTCGCCGGCTACCGGGCCGTCATCGACGCCACCGCCGAATATGGCCGCGCGATCCCGATGATGATGACCGCCGCCGGCACCGTGCCGGCTGCCCGCATCTTCGTCATGGGCGCGGGCGTCGCCGGCCTCCAGGCCGTCGCCACGGCCCGGCGCCTCGGCGGGGTGGTTACCGCCACGGACGTGCGCCCCGCCGCCAAGGAGCAGGTGGAGAGCCTGGGCGCCAAGTTCATCGCCGTGGAGGACGAGGAGTTCAAGCAGGCCGAGACCGCCGGCGGCTACGCCAAGGAGATGTCGGCCGAGTACCGGGCCAAGCAGGCCGAGCTGGTGACCGCCCACATCGCCAAGCAGGACATCGTCATCACCACGGCCCTGATCCCCGGCCGTCCCGCCCCGAAGCTCATCACCCGCGCCATGGTCGAATCCATGAAGCCGGGCTCGGTGATCGTCGATCTGGCGGTCGAGCGCGGCGGCAATTGCGAGGTCGCCGTACCGGGCCAGGTGGTGGAGCATAACGGCGTGAAGATCGTGGGCCACCTCAACGTGCCCGGACGGCTCGCCGCCACGGCCTCCAGCCTCTACGCGAAGAACCTCTATGCCTTCGTCGAGACGCTGGTGAACAAGGACACCAAGGAACTGGCCGTGAAGTGGGACGACGAGCTGGTCAAGGCCACCTGCCTGACCCGCGACGGCGCCATCGTTCACACCGCCTTCCAGCCGACCGCTTAAACCGTCAAAGGGACCGTCCAAGGGGAGGACATCATGGTACTCACGCCCGAACAGGCTGTCGAGCAGGCCCGAGCGGCGGCGGATGCCGCCCGCCGTGCTGCCGAAGCCGCCCAGAGCATTGCCGACCAGCTGGCGGATACGGCAGGCCATGCCGCCGCTGCCGTCACCCACGGGGCCGTGGACCCGACGGTGTTCCGCCTGGCCATCTTCGTGCTGGCGATCTTCGTCGGCTACTACGTGGTCTGGCAGGTGACGCCGGCGCTGCACACGCCGCTCATGTCGGTCACCAACGCCATCTCGTCCGTGATCGTGGTCGGCGCCGTCCTGGCCGTCGGCGTCGACGTGGCGCCCAGCCTCGGCGAGGGCCCGATCTGGGCCCGGGCGCTCGGCTTCATCGGCCTCATCCTGGCAAGCATCAACATCTTCGGCGGCTTCCTGGTGACCCAGCGCATGCTCGCCATGTACCGCAAGAAGGGATGAGGCGATGTCGGCCAATCTAGCCTCGATCCTCTACCTCGTCTCGGGCGTCCTGTTCATCCTGGCCCTGCGGGGCCTGTCGCACCCCACCACCTCCCGGCAGGGCAACCTCTACGGCATGGTGGGCATGGGGATCGCCATCCTCACCACCCTGTTCGTCTCGCCGCCCAACGGCTTCGGCGGCTGGGCGCTGGTGATCCTCGGCCTTGCCATCGGCGGCGGCATCGGTGCGGTGACCGCCCGGCGCGTGCCCATGACGGCCATGCCCCAGCTTGTCGCCGCCTTCCACTCCCTGGTGGGCCTCGCGGCGGTGCTGGTTGCGGCAGGCGCCCTCTATGCCCCGCAGGCCTTCGGCATCGGCACGGAGGGCACCATCCATGGCGGCTCGCTGTTCGAGATGGCGCTGGGCGTGGCCATCGGGGCCATCACCTTCACGGGCTCCGTCATCGCTTTCCTCAAGCTCGACGGGCGCATGTCCGGCAAGCCGATCATGCTGCCGAGCCGGCACCTGATCAATATCGGCCTGGGCCTCCTGCTGCTGGTGCTGCTCGTGGCCTTCATCCGCACCGAGAGCCACGCGGCCTTCTGGCTGATCGTGCTGGTCTCCTTCGTGCTCGGCGTCACGCTGATCATCCCCATCGGCGGCGCCGACATGCCGGTGGTGGTGTCGATGCTCAACTCGTATTCGGGCTGGGCGGCGGCGGGCATCGGCTTCACCCTGGGCAATCTCGCGCTGATCATCACCGGCGCCCTGGTGGGCTCCTCGGGGGCGATCCTGTCCTACATCATGTGCAAGGGCATGAACCGCTCCTTCATCTCCGTGATCCTCGGAGGCTTCGGCGGCGAAACCGCAGGGGCTGCCGCCGGCACGGTCGAGACCCGGCCGGTGAAGCAGGGCTCGGCGGATGACGCGGCCTTCATCATGAAGAACGCCTCCAAGGTCATCATCGTGCCGGGCTACGGCATGGCGGTGGCGCAGGCGCAGCACGCGCTGCGCGAGATGGCGGACGAACTGAAGGCGGAAGGCGTCGAGGTCAAATACGCGATCCACCCGGTGGCGGGCCGCATGCCGGGCCACATGAACGTGCTGCTCGCGGAAGCCAACGTGCCGTATGACGAGGTGTTCGAGCTCGAGGACATCAACGGCGAGTTCCCCCAGGCCGACGTGGCCTTCGTCATCGGCGCCAACGACGTGACCAACCCGGCCGCCAAGACCGACCCGGCCTCGCCGATCTTCGGCATGCCGATCCTCGACGTGGAGCGGGCGAAGACCGTACTGTTCATCAAGCGCGGCATGGGCTCCGGCTATGCGGGCGTGGAGAACGAACTGTTCTTCCGCGACAACACCATGATGCTCTTCGGCGATGCCAAGAAGGTGGTCGACGAGATCCTGAAGAACCTTTGATCATCGATCGGAGAAGCGCTTCATGCCCGGCCTTCGCGCCGGGCATTTTTATTCTCAATCGACATTTCCACTGTCATTCCGGGGCCGCGGAGCGGAGCCCGGAATGACAGCGATGCGGAGTATGAGGCGATGACGGCAGATGAGAAATCTGCTTTAACGCGACGCCTGACGCGCTCCAGCCGGATCCTCTCATGCCTTCCATCACCCTTCGCACCGCTCTTCCCGCCGACCGGAGCACCGTCGTCGAGCTGATCCACCAGCTCAATGTCTTCGAAGCCGATCTGGTCGGCGACCGTCGGCGCGACTACGCTGCGGCTGAGGAATATTACGATGAGCTGATGCAGCGTCTGTCCCGCCGCAACGGCCGCATCGTCCTGGCGGAGGCGGAGGGGATTACCATTGCCGCGATGGGATTCTCGCTCGATCAGGATGCGGCTTACGTGCTCGACGATGTGCGCAACCACGGCACGGTGACGGACCTGATCGTGCACAACGACTGGCGTGGGCAGGGCATCGGCCAGATGCTGCTGAACGAGGCCGAGCGCCTGACCCGGCAAGCCGGGCACAAGCGCCTCGTCATCGGAGCCCTCGTGGCCAACGAGCGGGCCGAGCGCACCTATCGCGCCTTCGGTTTCGAGCCTTACGTATCGATCCTGTCGAAGGAGCTGTGAGGAGGATAATATCAGGCTGACTTGCCACGTAGCTAGATTGTACAATATTATATTATTGCGACGGTGAATTTGCAGGCAAGGATTGCTTCTTTGAGATTTTCTCGAAGCTTAAGATCAGCTCTGACCGCGGCTGCTACATATTTCCTTTTACAGGGGCAGGCAAAGCTCGAAGCGAGTGAGCGGATTACCGAGGCCATGGCTCATGAGATGAGAGCGCTTGCCTTGGAAAACCTTCCCTCATTGATGTGCTCTGACGGTAAGTTTTGTGCGCCTGCGACAGAGAGCGAGTTAAAGCACCCTCCCATCTCTGTTGAAGACACTCGCAGAGCGATGTCCATCGGCCTCGTATCGGGCATAGCTGAGAAGTGCGGGATCGACTGGAACAAGAACTTCTTTGCTCCACTGATGAGACACTTTCGTCATCAAGTACGCATGAATGAGCGGCAGCTTGCCCTAATTTCCTTCGTTCATGGTGTTCAGCAATCCAGAGCCTTTAAATCAGCCACGAACGATATCTGCACGCCTGCCATGAAAGAGCGTTTGTCCAATTCTGTGGCTCGTTAGGTTTTGTGGCAGCGACACAGGCTGCGCGCTACTGCGCCTCACATGTCGATCCTGTCCAAGGAGCTGTGAGGCGCCGGATAGGCCTCCTCCCACGTCATCAGCATCCGCAGCCTCGGCCAGCGGGCTGGCCAGTCCTTCGCCATGACCCGCTCGCGATAGACGTCGATCTTGTGCCCGAAGACCGGTGCCGGCCTCACGATCAGGTTCAGGAGGTCGCCGACGCCATAGGGCGCCATCACCTCCACCCGCCCTCCCGTTGATCGAGCCGCAACAGCCGTGGCGGTCTCCGCCCAATGGGCGACGGCGGAGAGCGTATTGCGGTAGGGCGCATCCCCATTGCGCAGATGCATGCGGGCCTGGTTCTTCACGGACCAAGGGATGCCGGGCGCCAGGATGCGCAGCCGACGCTCGATCTCGGTCTCGCGCTGTTTCCGTGTGTCGTCAGGGCCGAAAAACAGCACGTCCACATCGGCAAGCCGCGTCACGTCGATCGCCCGTCCATGCAGCACGTCCCAGACGCTGTTGCGGACGAAGCCGGCGCCGATCCAGGCATCGGGAAGCCCGAGGCTCTCCAGATGGACGAGAAGCGCATGCGAGGCTGCATGCGCTTCGAGAATCCGTCCGATATCGGAGATCGTCCGCAGGGGAGGGGCGGGCTTCATGCCGCCGCTCTCCGGAAGCCTTCAGGAGCGGAACAGGCCGGCGACGCCGCCCTGCAGGCGGGACGAGCCCTGGCGGGCGACGCTGTTGCTGTTGTCGATGGTAAGAGCCCGCGAATAGCTCTCGAGGGCCTGAGACCGGTCGCCCTTGCGCTCCAGGGCCACGCCGCGCCACGCCCAGGAATTGGCGTCCTTGGGGTCGACGTTGAGGGCCGCGTTGAAGTCCTCGATGGCCTTGTCGTACTGGTTCGTCGCCACGAAGCTCTGGCCGCGGGCCGCGTAGGGCGCGCCCACGAAGGGGTTGCGGTCGATGGTGGCGTCGAAGTCGAGGATCGCCTGGGGATGCATGCCCTGGCGCTGGTAGAGCAGGCCGCGGGAATGGAGCGCTTCGGCCGATTCGGGCAGGAGGCGGGTAGCCGTGTTCAGGTCGCTGAGGGCTTCCTGGAACTGGTTCTGGGCCCGGTAGAGGTTGGCGCGGCCGATATAGGCCGGGCCGTAGTTCGGATCGGCCTGAATGGCGCGGGTGAAGTCGGCGAGCGCCTGGTCATTGCGGTTCGTCTGCCGCAGGGCGAGCGCTCGGTTCGCATAGGCCGGGGCGTAGTTCGGGTCGAGCTGCACCGCCTTGGTGAAGTCGGTCATCGCGCTGCTGTAATTGCCTACCCGGGCATAGGCCGCGCCGCGGGTGTTGTAGGCGCTCGGATCGTTCGGGTTGCGCTGGATCACGTCCGAGAGGGACGAGATGTTGACCGTGCTCGTGCCCTGCGTGTCCTCTTCCACCACGGCGATGCGCTGGGCAGGGCCGCTGCTCGTGGTGCCGCAGGCGGAGAGGCCGAGGGCAACAAGGGTCAGGCTCAAGGGGGCAAAACGGCGGATCGATGGGGCGAACACGTTCGTCTCCAGCTTCTTACTCAGTACCAGGAAGGCGGCACTCTGGCGGGAAATCCTTAACAGCCGTGAAACAAGGCATCAGAAAGGCATGGTGCCGGAGAATTCGTGCAGGAGCGTAGCATCGAGTCGCAGCAAACGAGGCCCTGGACATGCAAACAGCGCCCCGCTTGCGCGACGGGCGCTGATTCACAACCGATAGGCAAGGCCTCGAAAAGAGGCCTGCTCCGGAGAGCTTAGCGGGTCGTCGGGCGCGGCTTCGAAGGCAGCAGGCCTTCGCGCTGCATGCGCTTGCGGATCAGCTTGCGGGCGCGGCGAACGGCCTCAGCCTTCTCGCGGGCCTTCTTCTCGGACGGCTTCTCGTAATGGCCGCGAAGCTTCATCTCGCGGAAGATACCCTCACGCTGCATCTTCTTCTTGAGAGCGCGGAGCGCCTGATCGACGTTGTTATCCCGGACAAGAACCTGCACGCGAATTCCTCGTATTTGAACCGTTTCGATTGTGATAAATAACAAAGGAGGCGCGTCAGGCGCACCTCTATCTGGCCGGCGTCAGTATCAGAAGGAGCCTTGCCTGTCCAGGGTTGCCCCTCAAGAAAAGCGCCGGGCCAAGGAACCAACGGCCGGGTCTCGAAAAGGTTCAGTCCCGCTCCGGGAAAACCCGCGTCACATGCCCCATCTTGCGGCCTGCGCGGGCCTCGGCCTTGCCGTAGAGGTGCAGATGCGCGCCCGGCTCGGCCAGGATTTCCTCCCAGGCATCCGCATCGTGCCCGATCAGGTTCTTCATCTCGACCCGACCGAGACGGGCTGTGCTCCCTAAGGGCCAGCCGCAGACGGCCCGCACATGCTGCTCGAACTGCGACGTCGCGGCGCCGCCCAGGGTCCAATGCCCTGAATTGTGCACCCGCGGGGCGATCTCGTTCACCACGAGGCGCTCGCGCCCGCCTTCCGTCACCAGGAATATCTCGACCGCCAGCACGCCCACGTAGTCCAGGGCCTCGGCGATGGCGCGGGCGATGCGGATGGCCTGCTCCTCCGTGTCCCGCGAGACGCCGGCCGGCACCCGGGTGGTGTCCAGGATGTGGTGACTGTGCTCGTTCGCACACAGATCGTAGGCCGCGAATGCCCCTGATGCGGTGCGGGCGGCAACCACCGAGACCTCGCGCTCGAAGGGCACGAAGCCCTCGACGATGGCGGAGGCGCGGCCGATCTCCGCCCAGGCGGCGGCTGCATCGGTGTCGGGCCGGATCATCACCTGTCCCTTGCCGTCATAGCCGAAGCGACGGGTCTTGAGCACGGCGGGCCGGCCGATGCGCTCCAGGGTCTCGATGAGCTCGGCCTCGTCCGAGAAGGCCGCGAAGGGAGCAACGTCGATCCCTAGCCCTGAGATGAAGCTCTTTTCCAGGAACCGGTCCTGCGACACGGCCAGCGCCTGGGCATTGGGGGCCAGCAGGGTATGGGTGCTCAAGGTCGAGGCGGTCTCGCTCGGCACGTTCTCGAATTCGTACGTCACCACGTCCACAGCCTTGGCGAAGCGCACCAGGTTCGCCTCGTCCTCGTAGGCCGCGATGGTGCACTCGGCCGCCACCTCGAAGGCCGGGCTGTTCTCGTCCGGGGAGTAGACATGGGTTTTCAGGCCCAGCTGCGCCGCCGCCATGGCGATCATGCGGCCGAGCTGGCCGCCGCCGAGGATGCCGAGGGTGCAGCCGGGGCGGATCATGCGCGTGTCAACTCTCATCGGAAGGGCGCTCGGCCACGCCCTCGCTCTGGCGCTTGCGCCATGAATCGAGGCGCTCGGCGAGCTCAGGGTCGTGGAGGGCGAGCACCGCGGCGGCAAGCAGCGCCGCATTGACGGCCCCGGCCCGGCCGATGGCGAGGGTCCCGACCGGGATGCCGGCGGGCATCTGCACGATGGAGAGCAGGCTGTCCTGACCAGACAGGGCTTTGGATTCCACCGGCACGCCGAAGACCGGCAGGGGCGTCATGGCGGCAGTCATACCGGGAAGATGGGCCGCGCCTCCGGCGCCCGCGATGATGACCTGGAAGCCGTCAGCCTTGGCATTCTTGGCGAAGGCATAGAGCCGATCGGGGGTGCGATGGGCGGACACGATGCGGGCTTCGTAAGGAATGCCCAGCGCTTCCAGCGTCTCGGCGGCGTGGCGCATGGTGGCCCAGTCGGACTGGCTGCCCATGATGATGGCAATGGGGTTTCCCGCCATGGCGTGGCTCCGGCTTCAAGGCCTTCTGTATCCAGCCGGAATAGCGAAGGCTCCCCTGGCAGGCAAGGGCGATCCGGGCCCTTGAGACCGGAATTCTCAGGCGATGATGTCAGGGGTGAGCTGGTCTTCAAGCCGAATGATCTGGTCCTTGAGGGAAAGCTTGCGCTTCTTCAGGCGCTGGACCTGCAGCTGGTCGCCGGCGACCATGCTCTCCAGAGCGTCGATCGCCATGTCGAGATCGCGGTGTTCCTGCTTGAGGCGGGCCAATTCCGCTTCCAGTTCAGCCAATTCGGTCATTGAAAAATTCCAGAGCATCGGACCCTTAAAGTGGTCTCCGCCTGAGGGATCGATCCGATGCTCAATCCCCCGAGCGGCGCATCGTCGGGCGCGGACCCAGAGGGCCGCGTCAGCGAAAACCGGATCCACTTTTCCGCACGATGCGCTAGACGCCAAGCCGCCTATGGAGGCCGGGCGAAGAGGAGCGGAAGTATGCTCTGCGGGTTTCTGGAGAGCAAGATCGCTCAAGCATCTTCTACTCGCGATTCTTCGAATTTCGCCTTCGACTCGCCACACTCTCTCTGCCACAATATCCGGGTCAGAGATCACATAGGAGGAACTGACATGCCGCTGCAGAATCACCTGACGGAACTGGAACGGAAGCATCGGGCTCTCGAGCGCGAGATCCAGGACACCCTCAACCGACCCTCCGCAGATGACATCAGGCTGGCAGAACTCAAGCGAAGGAAGCTTCAGCTCAAGGACGAGATCACACGGCTGAGAAGCTCCGAATCGGCGGTGCACTAGCCGCGCCTTTCCTCAACTTTCCCACCCTCGAGAAGCCGTCGCTTCACCCCGAAGCGGCGGCTTTTGCTTGGCCCCTTCAGAGAAGTGCGCGGGCCCCGTCATAGACGAGCTTGGCCCCCACGAAGACCAGCAGCACATAGACGGCCGTATAGAAGAGCTGGCCGGAGACGCGCCGCACCAGCAGCACCCCGGCCCAGGTAGAGCCGATCGCCACGGGAAAGAGGGCTCCGGCCGTCGCCATGTTCTCGGCCGTCATCTGGCCCAGCGCCAGATAGGGCGGCACCTTGATCCAGTTGATGAGCGCGAACACGACCGCACCCGTGCCGACGAAGACGTCGCGCGGCAGGCGCTGGGGCATCACGTAGATCTGGAAGGGCGGGCCGC
The DNA here is from genome assembly GCF_056148915.1 of Microvirga sp. jy35. Lineage (NCBI taxonomy): Bacteria > Pseudomonadati > Pseudomonadota > Alphaproteobacteria > Hyphomicrobiales > Methylobacteriaceae > Microvirga > Microvirga sp. jy35. The sequence goes on from NZ_JBWBEW010000016.1 coordinate 99,439, forward strand.
CCGCATGGGCGATCATGCTGGTAAAGCCCGTCACCCAGCCCCAGAATATTCCGCGCGGCACGTCGGCGGTCGTCGCTTTCGGCTCCCGTCCGCCCCGCTCCAGCACAAGGCGCCGGATGGCGAAGGCGATGGAGATCAACCCGACGGCGAGCTTGATCGCCGCGTCCGACACCTGAGCCGCCAGGAGATAGCCGGTGAGAATTCCCGAGGTGGCGCCCACCACCAGGATCGCGACGTTGCGCCGGTCCCAGGTGTACCGGTAGGCCCAGACCGAGACCACGTCCTGGACGATCAGGATCGGCAGGGTGATGGCCGCCGCCTGCACGGGCGAGACCACCAGGGCCATGAGCGGCAGGGAGAGCATGCCAAGGCCCGAGAAGCCGCCCTTGGCTAGCCCTAAGAGCGTCACGGCCGGAATGGCGGCGGCATAGAAGAGAGGGTCGGTAATCACATGGGAACTCGCCGAAAGCAGGACTCGCCGAAAGTCTCCGCTGACCACGACGCCACTGCCTGCTACCACAGCAGCCGCTTCAAGTCTCATGCAGTGAACGCAACGGGGAAACGCCATGTCATCGACCCAAAGCCGCTATCATGAGGTCTATGCCGGCTGGAAAGCCGACCCGGAAGGATTTTGGGCGGAGGCCGCGCGGGAGATCGACTGGATCAAGCCTGCCGAGAAGGTCTTCGATGCCACGGCAGGGGCTTACGGCACCTGGTTCACGGGAGCGCTCTGCAACACCTGCTACAACGCCGTCGACCGGCATGCGGCCACCCGCGGCGATCAGGCGGCCATCATCTACGACAGCCCAGTCACGGACTCCAAGCGGAGCATCTCCTATGCCGAGCTGCGGGACGAGGTGGCGACGCTCGCCGCCGTGCTGCAGGACATGGGCATCCGGAAGGGCGACCGCGTCGTCATCTACATGCCGATGATCCCCGAGGCGGCGTTCGCCATGCTGGCCTGCGCCCGCATCGGCGCCATCCACTCGGTGGTGTTCGGCGGCTTCGCCGCGAAGGAGCTTGCCACCCGCATCGACGATGCCAAGCCCAAGGCGATCCTTTCGGCTTCCTGCGGCATCGAGGGCGCCCGCACGATTTCCTATAAGCCGCTCCTGGACGAGGCGATCACGCTCTCCGCCTCGAAGCCCGATGCCTGCCTCGTCTACCAGCGGCCGCAATGCGAGGCTTCCCTCGTCGAGGGCCGCGACCTGGACTGGCAGAAGGCGGTTGCAAGCGCCCGTGAGGCCGGAAAGCAGGCCGAATGCGTGCCGGTCGCCTCCACCGATCCGCTCTACGTGCTCTACACCTCGGGCACCACCGGTAAGCCGAAAGGTGTGGTGCGCGACAACGGCGGCCACATGGTCGCGCTGAAATGGTCCATGGGGAACTTCTTTGGCGTTAAGCCCGGCGAGGTCTTCTGGGCCGCTTCCGACGTGGGTTGGGTGGTCGGCCATTCCTACATCGTCTACGGCCCGCTGCTGCATGGCTGCACGGCGATCCTCTACGAGGGCAAGCCCGTGGGCACGCCCGATGCCGGCGCCTATTGGCGGGTGATCGCCGACCATGGGATCGTGACCCTGTTCACGGCGCCGACCGCCTTCCGGGCGATCAAGAAGGAGGATCCCAGCGCGGATCTCCTGAAGAAGTACGCCCTCTCGGCCTTCCGCGCCCTGTTCCTGGCCGGAGAGCGGGCGGACCCCGACACGGTGAAATGGGCCGAGGATATCCTGCAGGTTCCGGTCATCGACCATTGGTGGCAGACGGAGACGGGCTGGCCGGTGGTCGGCAACCCACTGGGCTTAGGAGCCCTTCCGGTCAAGCACGGCTCGCCCACGGTGCCTTTGCCTGGCTACACGGTGCAGGTGCTGGACGAAGGCGGCAAGCCGGTCCCTCCCGGCACCATGGGGGCCATCGTCATCAAGCTGCCGCTTCCTCCCGGCGCCCTGCCGACCCTCTGGCAGGCGGAGGAGCGGTTCAGGCAAGCCTATCTCTCCGTCTATCCCGGCTACTACAACACGTCGGACGCGGGCTATATCGACGAGGACGGCTATGTCTGGGTCATGGGCCGCACGGACGACATCATCAACGTCGCCGGCCATCGCCTCTCGACGGGCGGCATGGAGGAGGTCCTGGCCTCCCATCCAGCCGTTGCCGAATGCGCCGTCATCGGCGTGAAGGATGCGCTCAAAGGCGAGGTGCCCTGCGGCTTCGTGGTGCTGAAATCCGGCGTGCAGAAGAATCCCGAGGAGATCGAGAAGGACCTCATCGGCCTCGTGCGCGAGAAGATCGGGCCCGTCGCCGCGTTCAAGCTCGCCATCACCGTGCCGCGGCTGCCCAAGACCCGCTCGGGCAAGATCCTGCGCGGCACCATGAAGAAGATCGCCGACGGCGATCCCTGGACCACGCCCGCCACCATCGACGATCCGATCATCCTCGAGGAAATCGGGGACGTGCTGCGGGCAAGGGGGCTGGCGGGCTGAGGTTGCCAAGCGTCATCCCGAACGCCGCAGGCGATCCAGGACCGGGTGCAGGATCAAGCGCTGGAAACTCAACACTGTCATCCCCGCGCAGGCGGGGATCCATAACCACGACTTTGCAGGACAGGGCGATCAGCGTCCCACCTCGTTCTGCATCGTCAGTGGTTATGGATCCCGGGCTCTGCTTCGCAGCCCCGGGATGACAGAGTTGGACTGGTTTGAATGACCCCGGATCGTCGCTGCGCTCCGTCCGGGCTGACAGAATAGGAAGCAAAAAAGGCCCGGATCGCTCCGGGCCTTGTGTTGTGAGGCTTATTCCTCGTCTTCGTCGTCGCGCTTGAGCGTCTTGAGCTTGGCGAAGACCGAGTTGACGTCGATGGTTTCTTCCTGGGCCGGCTTCGGGCGGCTCATGTCGGTGAAGGGGTCGACGGGCCGCTCGGGGGCCGTGGAGACTTCCGCCGGCATCAGGGTGCCGCCATGGTCCTGAGTCTCCACCTGCGGACGGTCCTTGGCGGCGCGCTGCACCTCGAAGTCGAGATCGATCTGCGAGCACAGGCCCAGGGTCACGGGATCCATGGGGGTGAGGCTTGCCGAGTTCCAGTGGGTGCGGTCGCGGACCTGCTGGATCGTGGTCTTGGTGGTGCCCACCAGCCGCATGATCTGCGCGTCCTTGAGTTCCGGATGGTTGCGCACCAGCCAGAGGATCGCGTTCGGACGGTCGTGGCGGCGGGAGACCGGGGTGTAGCGCGGGCCCTTCTTGACCCGCTTCTGCTCGGGCAGCTTCACCCGCGATTCGGCCAGGCGCAGACGGTGGTTCGGGTCCCCTTGCGCCTTCTCGATCTCATCGCGGGTCAGCTGCCCCGTCGTGATCGGGTCGGAGCCCTTGATGCCGGCCGCCACTTCGCCGTCGGCGATGCCCTTCACCTCGAGCGGGTGGAGCTTGCAGAAATCGGCGATCTGGTCGAACGACAGCGACGTATTCTCGACGAGCCAAACGGCTGTCGCCTTCGGCATCAGCGGTCCCTGGGACATGTAAGCGAACCTCCTTCAGGCCGGGCGCCGGACATTTCGGCGCCGCACGGCAAAACTCTCTTGCGCTCCGAACCGGTGCGGACCGGAGCATCTCGTCTCACGATGTGAGGGAAACGGGATGATTATAGGGATCGTGCCGCGATGTTGCAAATTTTTGAGCATCGGCCCCAAAAGTGGAAAGCACTTTCGGGATCCGTCCGATGCCAATTCTTTAAGTGGCGCATCAACGATGCGCTAGAGGGTCAATACGATCTTCCCGATGTGCTCGCCCCCGTCCATGCGGGCATGAGCCTTGGCCACGTCCTCGAAGGCGAAGGTCGAATCCATGACCGGCCGGCAGCGCCCCTGGGCGAGGAGGGGCCACACCTTGTCCTCGAGGGCGCGGGCGATGACCGCCTTTTCCGCCGGCGAGCGGGGGCGCAGGGTCGAACCCGTATGGGTCAGCCGCTTGACCATCAGGCGGCGGAAATCGACCTCGGCCTTGGGGCTCGCCAGGAAGGCGATCTGCACGATCCGACCGTCCTGGGCCGCCGCGTCATAATTGCGGGCAATGTAGTCGCCGCCCACCATGTCCAGGATCAGGTCCGCGCCGCGGCCGCCGGTGGCCTCCTTCACGGCCTGGACGAAATCCTCGTTCCGATAATTGATCGCAAGGTCGGCGCCGAGCCGCAGGCAGGCGTCGCATTTGTCCCGGGTTCCGGCCGTGGCGATCACCGTGGCGCCGAAGGCCTTGGCGAGCTGGATCGCCGTGGTGCCGATGCCGGAGGTGCCGCCATGGACCAGGAAGGTCTCGCCGGCCTGAAGGCGGCCGCGGTCGAATACGTTGGTCCAGACGGTGAAGTAGGTTTCCGGAATCGCTCCGGCCTCCTCGTAGGACAGGCCTGGGGGAATGGGCAGGGCGTTGTGCTCATGAACGATCGCGTACTCTGCATAGCCCCCGCCCGGCACCAGGGCCATGACGGGCTCGCCCATGGAGAAGCGCGCGGCATGGGAACCGAGGGCCTCCACGTCGCCTGCGATCTCAAGCCCGAGAATGTCCGGCGCTCCGGGCGGCGGCGGATAGCCGCCCTGGCGCTGGATCACGTCGGGCCGGTTCACGCCCGCCGCCTTCACGCGCACCAGGATTTCACCGTCTCCAGGCCGGGGGACAGGGCGCTGCACGACCTTGAGGACTTCCGGTCCGCCGCTTCCTTCTGCAACGACGGCGCGCATCATGTCCGGAGTCTGCCCCATTTTTCCCTCCTTTGGTCAACACTCTCCCGGGATATAGGCTCCGTTGGCAGGGAATACATGCCGGATTAACGTCACGATCAACCTTGAAGAGGAGAATGCCATGGCCCTCGATCCCTTCGCCGAAGAACCGCGCCGCATCGTCAGCGGACACGAAATCGGCCAGGACCTCTCGATGCTCTCCATCGATGAGCTCGACGAGCGTGTCGGCATGCTCGAGCGGGAGATTGCCCGCCTCAAGGAGGCGAGGGCCAAAAAGGAAAGCTCCCTTGCCGAGGCGAGCGCCTTCTTCAAGCTCGGCCAGGCCTAGGGGTGCTTAACCGCGTATTAACCATTCTCGCGGATGATTGACGGCATCCAGGTCTCTCTGGATGCCGAGTGGCTTAGACGCCCACTCTGTTTGACGCTTCCCTGTTAGACTTCAAGAGCCGCCATGAGCGGCTCAATTTTTTGGAGGATCGGGCCCAGCGGTGATCGGCACCTCTGGGATCGGTCCGATGCTTGGCCCTTCGACTTGCCCGTCGTTCGGCCCGTCGGGTCCACCCGATGCACAGGCTTAACCTTAAGAAGAGGTTACCGAGGCAAGTCTTCCCGGACCGTCCTATAATCCCTTCATGAGTTGTAGCCCTTCGCCCCTGGCGGAGGACAGGTCTTTGGGAGAGACGCGTGAACGAGCCCGACGTGATCCAGCTTGGTGTCGATCCTGTCCGGTTCGGGCAGAGCTTCGTGGGGTCGGAAGCCTTCAGGGCCCTGTTCCAGGAGGGCATGGAGCTGATCGAGGAAACGGCTGCCTATCTCGACGGCCCGGGCCGGGAGGAGTCCCGGCACCTGGAGCGCCAGACGAGCCTCGTCTATGCCAGCGAGAGCATGCGGCTCACCACCCGCCTGATGCAGGTCGCCTCGTGGCTCCTGCTGCAGCGGGCGGTCGCGGAAGGGGAAATCTCTCCCGATCAGGCCCAGAACGAGAAGAACAGGGTTCGCCTGAACTCGTCGGAGACCACGACAAGCATCGGCGAGTACGAGGCCCTCCCGGAGCGCCTGCGGGAGCTCATGGGGCTCGCGACCCGTCTCCACGCCCGAATCCTCCATCTGGAGCGCCTCATGTCGGAGACCGGCCCGGCTCCCCGGCCGGCGGCGGCCAATCCGATTGCGGCCCAGCTCGGCATGCTCCAGAGGGCATTCGGACCGGTAGAATGAGAGGCAACGAAAAAGCCCCGCCGAAGCGGGGCTTTTTGCAAATCCGATGTGAAGCGACCGGCGCCTAGCGCCCGCTTACTTCTTGGCGCCGATGCCCAGGCCGCCGAACTTCGAGTTGAAGCGCGACACGCGGCCGCCACGGTCGAGCAGCTGCTGCGTACCGCCGGTCCAGGCCGGATGAGTGCTCGGGTCGATGTCGAGGTTGAGGGTGTCGCCCTCTTTGCCGTAGGTCGAGCGGGTCGTGTACTCGGTGCCGTTGGTCAGGACCACCTTGATGAAGTGGTAGTCGGGGTGATCGGTGTCTTTGCGCGCCATTGCCATAGTCCTTCTCGCGGCCAGCCAAGTCTGGTCAGCCCGCAATGTGAGATCGAGCCTGAATTGATGAATGCGCGCCTATACCTCACTTAAGTGGTTGAAACAAGCCGGGGCAAAGGTGCTAAACCGTCCCGGAGCACTTTTCAGCAAGATGGATCTGGTTCGCTGCAGAAAATTGAGACAGCTCAAAAGACAAAGGCGGATTCCATGCCAATGGAAACAGCCCACACCGTGATTTCCGTCAACGAAGGCTGACATGGCCGATTTGCCCTCCGCCCAATCTCGCCCCAAGGCTGCTCTGAGCGCCCTGAAGCCGCTCGTTCCATACGGCCTCGCTTACAAGGGCAGGATCGCCGCGGCGCTGGGGGCTCTCATCCTGGCTTCCGCGGCCACCCTCGTCGTCCCCATCGCCGTGCGCCGGGTGATCGATTTCGGCTTCTCGGAGCAGGGCCGGGACTACATCAACGTCTATTTCGTCCTTCTGATCGTCGTCGTTGGCGTGCTCGCCCTGGCCAGCGCGCTTCGCTACTACTGCGTCATCACGCTGGGCGAGCGGGTGGTGGCCGATCTGCGTTCCGCCGTGTTCCGGCACCTGACCTCCCTCGATCCGGCCTTCTTCGACCAGACCAAGAGCGGCGAGATCGTCTCGCGGCTCACCGCCGACACCACCCAGGTCAAGGCGGCTTTCGGGGTGACCATCTCCATCGCCCTGCGCAACCTGTTCCTGTTCCTGGGCGCGACCGTGCTCATGATCATCACGAGTCCCAAGCTCTCGGCTCTCGTGCTGCTCGCCATTCCGGTTATCGTCCTGCCCCTGGTGTTCTCGGGCCGGGCCGTGCGGCGGCGGTCGCGGGCGGCGCAGGATCGCCTGGCCGACGCCTCGGCCTATGCGGCGGAGGCCGTCGGAGCCGTGCGCACCATGCAGGCCTTCGGCATGGAGAGCATCACCGCGTCCCGCTTCGCCGCCGCCGCCGAGGAGGCGTTCGGGGCGGCCCGGCTCTCCACCACCATGCGGGCTTTTCTCACGGGCGCCGGCATCTTCCTGGTCTCGGCGAGCGTCGTGGCCGTGCTCTGGTACGGCGCCCAGGATGTGCTGGCGGGCACCATGACGGGCGGTCGGCTATCGCAGTTCGTCCTCTATGCGGTCTTTGCCGCAAGCTCCCTCGGCCAGCTCTCGGAGGTTTATGGCGAACTCGCCCAGGCGGCCGGCGCGGCGGAGCGGTTGGGCGAAATTCTCGCCACCAAACCCGCCATCGAGCCGCCGCGCCATCCGAGACCCCTCCCGAACCCGCCCCTGGGCACGGTGTCGTTCAAGGACGTGCATTTCGCCTATCCGACCCGCTCCGAGCAGCGGGCTCTCCATGGCCTCAGCCTGACGGTAAGCTCCGGCGAGAGGGTTGCCATCGTCGGGCCGTCAGGTGCCGGCAAGAGCACGATCCTGCAGCTGCTCCTGCGCTTCTACGATCCGCAGGGCGGCACGATCTGGGTCGACGGGGTTCCCATCAGCGAGGCCGATCCCTCCAGCTTACGCGCGCGTATGGCCCTCGTGCCGCAGGAGCCGACGATCTTTGCCACGAGCGTCCTCGACAACATCCGCTACGGGAGGCCTGAGGCCACGGAGGACGATGTGCTCCGCGCTGCCGAGCTCGCCTCCGCCGACGGCTTCATCCGGGCTCTGCCCCAGGGCTATCGGACCATGATCGGTGAGCGCGGCGTGACCCTCTCCGGCGGCCAGCGCCAGCGCCTCGCCATCGCCCGCGCCATCCTGAAGGACGCGCCGATCCTGCTCCTCGACGAGGCCACCTCGGCCCTGGATGCGGAGAGCGAGCGCAAGGTTCAAGGAGCCCTCGACCGGTTGATGGAAGGCCGCACCACCCTCGTCATCGCCCATCGTCTCGCCACCGTCCGCTCCGCCGACCGCATCCTCGTCATGGACCAGGGCCGGATCGTCGAAGAGGGGACCCACGAGTCCCTGCTCGCCCAGAGTGGCCTCTACGCGCGGCTCGCGCGGCTCCAGTTCACGAGCGAGCGGGAGCACAACGAGGCTGCGGAATAGGCGTTTTCCGTCGAAAGATTTCGCCGCGATGGCTGACATTCCATCGCCCGCTCCCATCTGATCAGCTTGCGTACAGGATCAAGCCTAAGGATCGGCCGGGAGGGCGGCATGGTCATGAGCAAGAGACATCCTCAGGATTCGTCCCGCATCAACATCCACGAGCCCTGGGACCTCCAGTATTGGTCCGACCGCTGGCACGTCCCGCGCCGGCAGGTGGTCGAGGCGATCTGGCGCGTCGGCGATCAGGTTAAGGACGTCGCTCAAGCTTTAGGCAAGCTCTAGAGGGCGGGTCTCTTTGGTTAAAAACGGAATACCTGAAGGGAAAATTCGTATCAGATCTAGGCAGATAATCTAATTACAATCAAGGAAAGTTTAGATGCAAACATTGATATACGTATTAATACCTAAAGAATATATTCAATAATCTTTATGGTCCTTGGTTAAACTCTCATTTACTTATCTATTCGATGGTCTCGTCGCCTGAATATTGCGTGCCAGGGGGGCGCGCGCCTCCCGCGGCGATGCGGGCAGGCCACTGAAAGACGATGCGTTTCCTCAATAATCTTAGGCTGATGATCAAGCTGGCTATTCCAGCCACAATCTTTGTCGTCATCACCATCGGTTTGGTTGTTATCGCTGAGCGTGGCCTCTCGGCTCTGTCTGCTGACATGAAAGAACTGGCAGAAGTCGAGGCTGCGCGTCTCACGACGATCCTAAAGATTAATTCTTCAGTGAATGAGGCCAGCATCCAGGAGAAGAACCTGATCATCTATTCATTCTCCGAACTGGACAAGATGAGGAGCGCCGAGAAGGTCTACGGGCAGTACAAGGACCAAGTCCTGCAACTCGTCGACCAGCTGGTCGCCCTGTCCGGTTCACCTGAACGCCGCGCCATCAATGAGAACGTCAAGGCGGAAGTCGTGAAGTACTTCTCCCTGTTGGATAAGAGCATCGCGTCTGGTCTGAAGGATGACGATACGTCAGCGCTCAAGATCTCGAATGGTGAGGGGCGTGATCTTCGTATCAGCCTCCGGAACCTTCTGAAGGATCGCGTTGACGCCAACGAGAAGGCGCTTGCTCAGGCTGGCTACGAGGCTGAGGCACTGGCTTCCAGCACTGCTACGACCCTGATGGCTTCCTCTGCCATCGGCATTCTCCTGGCTGTTGCACTGCTCAGTTCAATCGTGATCTTCGCCGTTGTCCGCCCTCTGAACGGGATGACGTCTGCGATGGGCCGTCTGGCCGAGGGCGATCTGGACGTGAGCGTCACGGGCACGGAGCGCCGGGATGAGGTGGGCCTGCTCGCCCGCTC